>DASUZN010000170.1:0-3597 GCA_036376855.1 Gaiella sp.
GGCAGCGGAACGCGCCCGCGCAGAGGCAGAGGAGGAGGCGGCTCGACTCGCAGCAGAGGCAGAGGCAGCCGAGCAGGCCCGCGCCGAAGCCGAGGCCGAAGCCGCTGAACGCGCCCGGATCGAAGCCGAGGAACAGGCCCGTGCCGAAGCAGAGCAAGCAGCACGCCTCGAGGCAGAGGCTGCGGAACGCGCCCGCGCCGAAGCAGAGGAAGAGTCGGCCCGGCTCGAGCAGGAAGCGGCGGTGGCAGCCGCCGCCCTCGCAGCGGCACCCGAGCCGGTCGAGGTGATCGAGGTCGGCGAGGCGTCCCTCGAGGAGCAGAAGGAGTCACGTGGCGATGCCCGCAGGCGCCGGCGCGAGGAGAAGGAGGCCGAGAAGCGGCGCGCCGAGGAGGAGCGGCGACAAGCGAAGGCGGCGGAGGAGCAGCGGAAGCGCGACGAAGTGGCGGCAAAGGAGGAGGCCAAGCGCCGCGAGATCGAGGCGAAAGAGACCGCCAAGCGCGAAGCGGAAGAGGCGAAGCTTCGTGCAGCCGAGGAACAGGAAGCGGCCAAGCGTCGCGAGATCGAGGCGAAGGAGTCCGCCAAGCGGGAGGCCGAGGAGGCGCGTGTCCAGGCGAAGCTCGACGCGGAGCAGCGCAAGCGCGACGAGACGGCGGCACGCGAGGCCGAGAAGGCGCTGGCGAGGCAACAGGAGGAGGACGAGCGCCGGCGACAGGCCGAGGAGAAGGTGCGAGTCGAGGAGGAGCGCCGCCGGCAGCGGGCCGAGGAGAAGGCGAAGCGCGGCGGTTTCGGCCGGCGCTTCAGGCAGGACCAGCACGACGAGTACGACATGGACGCGGAAGACGAAACGTCGGTCGCGCCGATCCCGGACATCGTCGAGCGCTTGAAGTTCTACTCACGGGATCCGCAGCCGACCCCGGCTGCCCCCAACGGGCCCGACGACGCCGAGGTCGAGGACCAGGTCTCGCCGAGCCGGACGACCGACGCGGACTGACCGCGCGCGCCACGTTCGGCGGCGCCGTCGGCACACTGGTGCGGTGAGCCAGGTCGTCGAAGCGCCGGTCGAGGTCCGGGAGCCGTCGTCGGAGGACGTGCCGCTCGACGAGCGGCCGTGGGTCGTGATCGTGTGGAACGACCCGATCAACCTGATGAGCTACGTCACGCTCGTGCTCCAGCAGCTCTTCGGGTACTCGAAGGCGAAGGCGACCCGGCTGATGCTCCAGGTGCACAACGAGGGGAAGGCGGCAGTGTCGACGGGGACGCGGGAGAAGGCCGAGCTCGACGTCTCGAGACTGCACGGGCACGGGCTGTGGGCGACCATGCAGCAGGACTAGCTGGTTGATGTCGCGTCGCGGCATCGATCGGCGGCGTGACGGCTCGTACCGTGTGCGCCTTCCATCCGACGAGCGCGACGTCCTCGCTGCGCTTCCCTCCCAGCTGCGCGAGGCGCTCGACGCCGGCGAGCCGACGCTCTACCGGCTCTTCCCGCCCGCCTTTGTCGACGACGACGACCGCAACGTCGAGTACGCCCGCCTCGTCGGCGCCGGCCTGCTCGAGGGGAAGCGTGCCGCGCTCGAGGACCTCGAGCGAACGGCGCACGCGGAGTCGTTGACCGAGGCCGAGCTCCGCACCTGGCTCGGCGGCCTCGAAAGCCTGCGCCTCGTCCTCGGGACGCAGCTCGACGTGACGGAGGCGAGCTACGGCCCGCTCGACCGCGGGGACCCCGATGCGCCCCGGCTTGCCCTCTACCACTGGCTCTCGTGGCTGCAGGAGGAGGTCGTTCAGGCGCTGTCGGCCTCGCTTCCGGAGTCGAACGACCGCGAGGGCTGAGCTCAGGGAGTCACGAGGACCCGCCCGGCCTCGCCGGCGAGGCTGGTCTCGACGGCGGCGTTCACCTCGTCGAGAGGGAACGACGGCCCGAGCGACGAGGCGAGGTCGAGCCGTCCGGCACGGACGTGCTCGAGCATCGCCGGAAGCGCCAGCGCCGGGTCCTCCGAGCCGTACAGCGTCCCGGTCAGGCGCTTCTCCTTCCGGATCAGCTCGAAGGGGTCGAGATCGAGCCTCTCCCCCTGCGGCGGCAGCCCGACGATCACCGCCGTGCCGCCTTCCCGCGTGGAGCGGAGTGCGGTCTCGGTCGTCGCGGGGTACCCGACCGCGTCGAACCCGTAGTCGGCGCCGTCCGGGAGCTCGGCGCGCATCAGGCCGCGAAGCTCGTCCGGCCCGACGGCGTGCGTCGCACCGTGGGCACGCGCGGCGTCCAGCCTCGCCTCGACCGGATCGCAGACGACGATCGACGCGGCGCCGGCGATCCGAGCGCCCTGGACCACGAACTGACCGACGCCGCCCGCGCCGATCACGAGCACCGACGCGCCTGACTCCACACCCGCCGCGTAGAGCACGGCGCCGACGCCGGTGAGCACCGCGCACCCGAGGAGCGCCGCCTGGTCGAACGGCACCGCCCCGCCGAGGGGCAACGCGACCTGCTCCGACACGACGACCCGCTCGGCGAGGCAGCCCGTGGCGGTACCGCGGTAGACCGTCTCTCCCCGGTGGGACATCCCCGTGGTCCCGTCGGGGAGGGTTCCGTTCGGAATCGCGGCGTTGAGGACGCGGCAGGTCGCGGGACGCCCGCGCCGACACCCGGCGCACTCGCCGCACGACGGCGCCCACGAGAGAACGACGTCGTCGCCCGGCCGGACCAGCGTGACCGCGTCGCCGACCTCCTCGACGACGCCCGCGCCCTCGTGCCCGAGCACCATCGGCGTCGGCCGGCGGAACTCGCCCTTCACCTGATGGAGATCGGTGCCGCAGATGCCGACCGCCGCCATCCGCACGACGACCTCGTGCGGCCGCGGCTCGGCGAGGTCGATCTCGGCGACCTCGAGCGGCTGCCCCACCCCGTGGAAGAGCGCGGCACGCGTCTTCAAGGTTCGACCTTGGCTGTCAGATCAAGCAAGCGCGGCCTTGACGTCCGCGCAGTTGGTCACGGTCGAGACGTTCTGCAGCGCGAAGTTGATCGACGCGTTCTGCCACTCCGCGTTCATCGTCGAGGTGCCGTCCTCCGGGACGACCATGTAGAAGCCCTTGTCCGCGCCGGTCCGGGACGTGTGCTCGATGGACATGTTCGTCCAGGCGCCGGTGATGATGATGGTGTCACGGCCGAGGCCGGCGAGCACGTTCTCGAGCTTCGTCCCCTGCCATGCAGACATCCGCATCTTCTCGACGACGATGTCGCCGTCCTGCGCCTCGAGCCCGTCGGCGGGGGCGGCGCCCCAGGTCCCGCGGACGAGCGAGCCCGCGGCGACCCCTTCGAACAGGGGCGCGTTCACCTTCAGGCCCGGCGCGCCCTCGTCGACGATGTACCAGACGTGGATCACGGGGATCCTCTTGCCGCGGCAGAACGCGGCGAGGTCCTTCACGTTCTCGACGACGTTCTGGTCCTTCGCGTGCTGCGGGGCACCGGACTCGGCGAACGCGCCGCCGTCGATGATCACGTCGTTCTGCATGTCCTGGACGATGAGGACGCAGCGCGACGCGTCGAGGGTGTAGCCGGGCATCTCGTCTCCTTCTCTCGTTCTACGCCATGTACGGCTCGCGCCG
>DASUZN010000171.1:0-9714 GCA_036376855.1 Gaiella sp.
CACGGGGGAGGCAACCCAGCTGCACAGGCTCTGCCGCAGCATCAACGACTGCGGGTCGAACCAGCGCCCCTCGTACAGCAGTCTGCCGAGCCTGCGGCCCTGAGTCGCGTACGCCTCGAGCGTCGCCTCGTTGTGGATCGCGGTGAGCAGCCGCTCGTACGCGATGTGCAGTAGCGCCATCCCGGGCGCTTCGTAGATCCCGCGGCTCTTCGCCTCGATGATCCGGTTCTCGATCTGGTCGGACATCCCGAGCCCGTGCCGGCCGCCGATCGCGTTCGCCTCGAGCACGAGCGCCACGCGGTCGTCGTGACGAACGCCGTTCAGCGCCACCGGCCAGCCTTCCTCGAAGCGGATCGCCACGGCCTCGGGAGCGATCTCGACCGCCGGGTCCCAGTGCGCGACGCCCATGATCGGCTCGACGATGTGCATCGACCGGTCGAGGAGCTCGAGCTCCTTCGCTTCGTGCGTCGCGCCCCAGATGTTGGCGTCGGTCGAGTACGCCTTCTCGACGCTGGCGCGGTACGGGAGACCGCGCTCGACGAGCCACTCGCTCATCTCCTTCCGACCGCCGAGCTCCGCGACGAAGACGGGGTCGAGCCAGGGCTTGTAGATCCGTAGCGACGGGTTCGCGAGCAGGCCGTAGCGGAAGAACCGCTCGATGTCGTTGCCCTTGTACGTCGACCCGTCGCCCCAGACGTCGACCCCGTGCTCGTGCATGGCGTGGACGAGCATCGTCCCGGTCACGGCGCGTCCGAGCGGAGTCGTGTTGAAGTACGTCTTCCCTCCCGAGGAAACGTGAAAGGCACCGCAGCGGAGGGCGACGAGCCCCTCGTGGACGAGATGCGGGCGGCAGTCGACGAGGATCGCCTCGGCCGCGCCGACCTCCTTCGCTCGAGAAGGGACGCCGGAGATGTCGGCCTCGTCGTACTGGCCGAGGTCGGCCGTCAGGGCATAGGGCACCGCGCCCTTCTCGCGGATCCACGCGACCGCAACGGTCGTGTCGAGCCCACCCGAGAACGCGATCCCGACGCGCTCGCCGACCGGGAGCGAGGTGAGGACGCGCGTCACGGGAGCCAGCGTAACGGGAGTCCGCCGAAGTCGGCTCCGCACGCCGTTCTCACGGAGATGTGGTGCCAGTTGGCAGAGCGGTGTCTGACACCGGTTGCCGCCCCGCGACGACCGTCGCCCGCAATGGGGCGGTAGAGTTGGGCCATGCGCACGTACGCCATCTGGGGCACCGCGACGTCGCCCGAGCACGAGGCGTGGGTTCGGTCGGTGGGCGCTGCCTTTGAGAGCGACGGGTTCACGCTGGTCGACGACATCGCGGACGCCGACTTCGTGCTCAACATGTTCGACGCGCAGGAACCGAGGGCGTTCCGGCGTCAGTCCCGCGGCACGTACTCCGCCTCGTTCTACGAGCTCGACTCGATGCCCGAGGACGTCCTGAAGACGAGCTATCCGATGCTCGTGCGCACGCTCGCGAACGTCGTCGTGCTCCACGTCCCGGGACGGGGAGTGTGGTTCACCACGATGGAGCGCGGGACGTACAAGATCTCGGACGATCCACGGGAGGTCTTCGAGCGGCTGGCACCGCTCGCGAAGTCGAAGCTCGTGATCGACAACGAGTTCGTGGCCGACCTCGAGCCGGAGCTCTGGGACGGTGACGAGGTCACCGCCGACATCGGCGCCGCCGGCAAGCGCATGCAGGAGCTCGATCTCCTCCCCGCTCCGTTCCCCGTCCACGAGTACCTCGACGAACGTGACCTCCGCCACGTGATGCGGCTCTACCAGGTCGGCGGCCTGTCCTACGGCAACCTCTCGGCGCGCAAGGACGCGACGCGGTTCTGGATGAGCGCGAGCGGCGTCGACAAGTCACAGCTCGAGGTCGCCGGCCGCGACATCCTGCTCGTCACCGGCTACGACGAGCCGAACGCGAAGATGGTCATCAGCGTGCCTCCCGGCATCGAGCCGCGACGCGTCTCGGTGGACGCGATCGAGCACTGGATGATCTACCAGGCGCATCCCGACGTCGGTGCGATCCTCCACGTCCACGCATGGATGGAGGGAATCGCCGCGACGGACATCAACTACCCGTGCGGCACGCAGGAGCTCGCAGAGTCAGTCGCCGACCTGATCGACCGCGAGCCGGACCCGGCGCACGCCGTGATCGGCCTGCGCAACCACGGCATCACCGCCACCGGCGACAGCCTGATGGAGATCCTCGACCGGATCGAGTCGAGCATCCTCCGCCAGGTGCCGATGACGTAGCCGGAACGCCCTGGGCGGCAGGCTGCGCCGACGCCTCAGGCCGACAGCCGCCGGACCCGCCACACCGTCAGCACGGCGAGCAGCGGAACGACCACGAGGTCGTTGACGAGGCACCAGACGCACCACGCGTCGATCACGAATGCCTGCAGCGCGATCAGGTAGACGACGAAGCCCACCGCCGTCAGCGCGACGGCGGCGGCGAGCGTGCGCGCGAGCTCGCTGTCCCAGGCCACGAGCCCGAGCACGACGACGTAGCCGAGGAGGCCGAGCAGCGCCACCGGGATCCCGAGGAGCTCGGCGTACGAAGACTCCTGCACGGTCTCGCAGCCACCGCCGGCGGTGCAGATGAGCGCCTCGGGCTGGTAGTGGACGTACGTGAGGTAGCCCGCGACCGCTACCCCGGCGAGCGCGACGAGCGCCACGCCGGCCCGAAGCGCGCGATCGCTCACCGTCTAGCTCGCGAGCGCGTCGTCGAGGATCGAGGCGAATGCGCTCGGCTCGAACGAGCTCGGGTTCACCTGGTAAGGCTGCTGGTCGCCGACCTGGACGTAGAACGTCGGCGTGCCCTGGATCTGCTTCTGGTTCGCCTCGTCGGCCATTGAGTTTGCCTGCTGTAGCGCCGCGGCCCCGTCGGCGTCCTTCTGGAGCTTCGCCCAGTCGAGCCCGAGCCCCGTCGCGATCTTCTCGAGGAGCTCGTCCGTGACCCAACCGGAGTTCTCGTCGCCCTGGTTCGCATACAGCGCATCCTGGAACTGCCACAGCTTCCCCTGCTCTCCGGCGGCCAGCATGTAGAGCAGCGCCTTCTCCGAATCGGGGCCGAGGAACGCCATCCCGACCATCCGGAGCTTCACCTTGCCCGGCCTGACGTAGCTCTCCACCACACCCGGGAATCCCTCCGCCTGGTATTGCCGGCAGATGGGGCATTGAAGGTCTTCGAACTGGATCAACGTCACGTTGGCCTTCGGCGAGCCGAGCACCGCCCTGTCCTGCGGGATCCCGTCCATCAGCGTCGACGCCTCCTCGATGCCGGTGACCGCGCCCGATCCCCCACCGCCGCCGTTCGAGTCGCCGCCGCGGAGCAGGCTCGCGGCGACGAGCACGAGAACGACCGCAGCGGCCGCGCCTGCGGCGATCAGGAGGTTTCTGTTCCCGGATTGCTTGCGGGGCGGCGGCTTACGAGGCTTGGGAGGCATCGATCGTCAGTCTGCCTGCGAAACGGAGGGTGGCGGTCAGTAGTCGGCCGCAGCTCAATGACTCAGCTCGAGCGGCAGCTCGACGACGTGGAGCGGGCTCCCGTCCTTGGCCGAGGCCTCGTACGCGACGACCGTCACCGCCCCCGTTCGATCCGGGAGCGCGAGCTCGGTGTCGAAGGTACCGCGGGTGCCCGTGCCCGACGTCGCGGTCGTGAAGGTCCGCTTCAGGAGCTTCCCGTTCGCGTCGCGTACGTCGATGGAGACGGTCGCCTCGAAGACGTCCGCCGTGCCGCGAAGACGGATCGGGCTCCGCACACGGTCCCCTGGGAGCGGCGACTCGATGAGGATCTGCGGCGTCTGCTCCTCGATCGCACGGCGCCCGACCGGCGGGTCGACGACGACGCCTTCGCCTCCGATCGCGTCGACGGGCTTCCCGTCGATGCGGAACGCGACCCGTTCGATCGTCGGGAACCGCGTCAGCGTCGCAACCACCTGGGCGACGCGACCGAGCATCGACGCGCTGCCGCCTCCGTCGTCGAACGTCCCGTCGAGGTCGACGGTCGCCACGCCGTCCGCGAGCGAGATGTCCCGCAGGGTCGTTCCGTCGGGGATCGCGCTCGAGAGCCCCTCCGCGTGCTCGTCGGCCGTCGGCCCATCCAGCAGCTCGGTGAGCGCCGCCCGCGCGACGGCAGGCGTCGAGTCGATCGTCCGCCGCACCGGACTGACCTTTCCGTCCCGGAGCAGGTAGATCGCGACCGACGACATCGCAGTCTCGGTCTCCGTGACGGTGGTCGTCGTCGATCCGGTCTGGGTCTCCGTAGTCGAGGAGCCGCCGTCGCAGCCTGCGGCGAGCAGCGCACAGACCATCGCGGCGGTTGCGGCCGGGCGGATCGGGAGCCGGAACATCGCGCGCATGGTGCACGCGAGATGTTCGGAAATCAGTCGGCCGCCTCGCGCGCGAGCGCGGCGAGCGTTCGCCCGACGATCGGGGCGAACTTGAACCCGTGCCCCGAGCACGCCGACCCGACGACGATACGGCCGTGCCGCTCGAGGACGAACTCCTCGTCGGACGTGTTCGTGTAGAGGCACGTCTCCGCGCCCAGCGTCTCGCCCGCCTCGCGAAAGCGGGCAGCGACCCAACCAGCCGTCCAGGCCGCGACGCTCGTGTCCGGATCCTCCTCCGCATCGGGATCCGCGACAGACCCGGAGTGATGCAGTCCCGCCTTGAGCCCTGTGCCCGGCGCTGCGAGCGAGAAGGCGGACTGCCCGACGCGCGCGATCCCTCCCTCGCCCTTCACCGGCAACATGCCGGAGTCGATCACGGGCGGCAGGCGCTCGGCGCCCGGCACGTCGACGTAGACCACCGTCTCGCGCGTCGGTACCACGGCGAGCTCGATCCCGACGCCGGCGAGGAGCTCCGCCGCCCAGGCGCCGGCGGTCACGACGACGGCTCGCGCGCGCAACTCCCCTCGTTCGAGCGTCAGCGTCACCGATCCGCGGTCGGCTGCCAGAGCGCGAACGGGCGTCTCGTCGCGTACCTCGACGCCGCGGTCGAGAGCTTCGCCGATCAGCGCTGCGTGCGCCCGGTCGGAGAACGTGACGCCGCCGTCTGGCTGGAAGACACCCGACTCACCGGGCTCGAGCCGAAGCGGCCACCGTGCGGCCACCTCCTCGGCGGTGAGTTGCTCGTGGCGGACGCCGCAGGCCGCGAGGGCTCGGACGTTCTCGTGCGCGGTCGGGCCGAGGTCGAGACATCCGACGCGGTCGATCAGACGCTCGCCGCGGGCCGACTCGAGCTCGCGCCATGCCGCATCGGCAGCCATCGCCAGCCGTACGAACCGCTCGTCGGGATAGTTGAGCCGGAAGATCCGCGACGTCCCGTGACTCGATCCGCGCGTGTGTCCGAGCGCGAACTGGTCGAGGAGAAGCACCGACCCCGGATACCCGGCGAGCGCGCGCGCAGTCGCCACGCCGGCGATCCCGGCGCCGACGACCACGATGTCGGCGTCCCGTCGCACGGCGGGATCCTATGCGCGGTCAGGCGACGAGAGCGCTCTTGGCAGCCTGTGACGCCGCGCGTGACAGGGTCCGGTAAGCCTTCGAGACCTCGACGGGATCGCCGGCCGCCTCCGCCGCCTCGACCACGCCGACCGCATCCGAGACGGTGGCATCGATCCGCTCACGCCCGTAGGCGAGGCTCGACTCGCTGATTCCGATCCGGCGGGCGAGCTCGCGCATCACCTGGAGGGAAGGAATCCGCTCGCCGCGTTCGATTCGCGAGATGTAGGCCGCGCTGCACCCCGGGAACGCGAGCTCCCGCTGGCTGATCCCGGCCGCCTCGCGCGCCGCATGAAGCCGTTGCCCGACGGCAACAGGATCGTCGTAGTGCGGCGTCCGCGGACGCTTCAGGTCCACGTCGCCATCATGGCACGGAAGCGGCGCCGAGCAAACTGCCAGGATCACCTTGTGGAGACCGACCTCCGTGCGCTCTTTCGCCCCGGGGCCGCACGGCCGAGCGGCTGGCGGCGGATGCCGACGGTCACCGCCGACGCGATGCTGGCAACGAGCCACCCCATCGCCGCGTCGGCGGGAATGGACGCCTTCCGCGAGGGCGGCAACGCCGTCGACGCCGCGCTGGCTGCGGCCGCGGCGCTGACGGTCGCGGAGCCGACCGACAACGGTCTCGGCGGAGACGCCTTCGCCATCGTCTGGCACGACGGCAAGCTGCACGGCCTGAACGGATCGGGGCGCTCGCCGCGTGTGCTCGACGCGATCCGGGTCGACGAGACCGGCCCACGCTCCGTGACCGTCCCAGGCGTCGTACGGGCGTGGGCCGATCTAGCGGATCGCTTCGGTCGGCTTGGGCTCGACAGGGCGCTCGCGCGCGCCGCCGAGCTGGCCGCCCGTGGCGTCGCCTGCACGCCGCGGGTCGCCGACAAGTGGGCACGCGCCATCGCCAAGCCGTTCCCTGTTCCCGCCGTCGGCGAGCGGTTCGTCGTCCCCGAGCTCGCGGCGACGCTGCGCCTCCTCGCAGAGCAAGGCCCCGATGCCTTCTACCGCGGGGCGGTCGCCGAGTCGATCGCGGCCGCCTCGTGGCTGCAAGAAGACGATCTCGCCGACCACCGATCCGAATGGGTCGAGCCGCTCCGGCTCGACTATCGAGGCGTCGAGGTGTGCGAGCTCCCGCCGAACGGCCAGGGCGCCGCCGCCCTCGTGGCCCTCGCCCTGTACGACGGCCTCGAGCCGGGCCTGCATTCGCAGATGGAGGCCATGAAGCTCGCGCTCGCCGACGCCCAGGCGCACTTCGCCGACGCGGCCTTCCCTGCATCACTGCTCGAACCGGCCCAGCTCGCTGCGCGGCGATCGCTCGTCGAGCCCGGGCGCGCCCTCGATCCGGCGCCGTCGACGCTTCCGCGCGGCGGCACGACGTACCTCTGCGCGGTCGACGCGAACGGTACGGCGATCTCGCTCATCCAGAGCATCTACGAGACGTTCGGCTCCGGGATCGTCGCCCCCGGGACGGGCGTCGTCCTCCAGAACCGCGCGGCGGGGTTCGTCGAGGACGAGGGCCACCCGAACCGCCTCGCACCGTCCCGGCGCCCGTTCCACACGATCATCCCGGGCATGCTGCTCGAACGAGGCGAGCTGCTCGGCCCGTTCGGCGTGATGGGCGGAGGGATGCAGCCGCAAGGCCATCTCCAGCTGGTGCTCCGGCTCGTCGATCACGGCGACGACCCCCAGGCGGCGCTCGACGCGCCTCGCTGGCGGGTTGGGGACGGTCGTGAGGTGCATCTCGAGCCGGGCCTCTGGAGCGCCGAGGACGGCCTCGCGCAACTGGGGCACGATGTCCGACGCGCGGTGGTGCAGCATCCGTTCGGCGTCGGCCAGGCGATTCTCCGTCTCGGCGACTCGCTGATCGGCGGCTCCGACGGCCGCGGCGACGGCGTCGCGGTCGGCCTCTGACGGCGACCTACTCACGCAACGCACGCAGCGCGTTCAGGATCACCGCGACGTCGATGACCTCCTGGAACAGCGCACCCCAGACCGGCGGCAGGTAGCCGAGCGCAGCGATCCCCATTGCGCCGACGGAGAGGGCGAGACCCGCGACCACGCTCTGGCGGGCGATGCGCAGCGATCGGCGACCCACGCGCACGGCGAACGGGATGCGATCGGCGCGGTCGACCACGACCACCACGTCCGCGGCCTCCGACGACACCGTTGCGCCCTTGCCCGCCATCGCGATGCCGACATCCGCCAGCGCGAGCGCCGGGGCGTCGTTGATGCCGTCCCCGGCCATGACGACTGCGCCGGACGTGCTGCCGCGGACCTCCTCGACGATCCGGAGTTTGTCGGCCGGATCGTGCTCGGCGTACACCTCGTCGATGCCGAGCGCGTCGGCGACCTCCCGCGCGACGTCGATCCGATCACCGCTGACGAGCGCGACGCGCTCCACGCCCGCGTCGTGCAGCTCCGCAGCGATGCGGTCGGCCCCGGGCCGAAGATGATCGGCCATCACGATCACTCCCTCGAGCTCGCCGTCGACGCCCACGAGGATCTTCGCGCGCCCGGCGGCGCCCCCGTCGAGCGCCGCGTCCGCATGCGCACGGACGTCGTGGTAGTCGCGGTCCTCGAGCCACCCGGTCGAGCCGACCGCGACCCGTCGACCGTCCACGCGACCTGCGATGCCCCGGCCAGGGCTCTCGTCGACGTCCGTCGGCACGTCGAGCGCCAGACCTCGCGCCGCCGCCGCACGGACGAGGCTCTCGGCAAGGACGTGCGCCGAGAGCTGATCCAGTGATGCCGCGTGGCGGAGAACCTCGTCTTCGTCCATCGTCCCGAGCAGCACGATCCGCTCCACGTCCGGCTCGCCGCTCGTGACGGTTCCGGTCTTGTCCAGGAGGACTGCCGAGGCGGATCCGAGGCGCTCGAGAACGCCGGCGCCTTTCACGATCACCCCGGCCTTCGCCGCCCGCGAGAGACCCCCGACGAACGCGATGGGCGCCGCGAGAATGAGCGGGCACGGCGTTGCGACGACCATCACCGCCAGGCCCCGCACGGGATCGCCGCTCGCCGCCCACGCCAGCCCCGCGACCGCCAGCGTGAACGGCAGGAAGACCGCCGCGTAGCGGTCGGCGAGCCGCGTGAACGGTGCGCGGTCGCTTTCAGCCGTCCGCACCAGCTGCACCACTGCCGCGTACGCGCTCTCGGACGCCGGACGGGCCACGCGGGCGTCGAAGACGTTCCCGGCGTTCGACGTCCCGGACCGCACTTCGTCTCCTGCAGGAATGGTCACCGGCAGGGGCTCACCTGTGAGCGCCGACTGGTCGACGACGGCGTCCGAGCCTTCGACGGTGGCGTCGGCAGGAACGATCTCCCCCGCCCGCACGACGACGAGGTCGCCCGGCACGAGCTCCTCGACGTGCACTTCCTCGACACCTTCGGCGCCGTGGCGGTGCGCAATCCGCGGCGCGCGCTCGACAAGGAGGCGAAGCTCGCGACGCGCGCGGCCCGCCGCCCACGCCTCGAGCGCCGCACCACCCGACATCATCAAGGCGACGATCGCGCCGGCGAGCTGCTCTCCGAGGATCAGGGCGCCGGCGATCGCGACGAGGGCGATGGCATCGACGCCGACGTCGCCGTGCAGCAGGCTGCGAGCCGTGCCGACGGTCAGCGGGATCAGGACGACCGCCGCGCCCACACCCCACGCCGTATCGGCCCAGCCGGGCTCGCCGGCGAGCCACAGGGCGCCGCCCGTCACGATGGCCGCGAGCGCGACGATTGCGAGTAGCCGCTCCTTCACGCCGCCATCCTGCCCGCAACTCCGCGCACCGCTCGCGCGGTTACACCCAGCGTTACACCCCCTGACGAATGGATCCCTCGAACGGGGGACGGAAGAATCGCCGCATGACGAGGACGACCACCGTCACGGACGCGCCGCTGACCGACCGTCAGCGAGAAGTCGTCGCGCTGATCGCCGCCGGGTGCTCGAACGACGAGGTGGGGCGCTCCCTCGGGATCTCCGCCCGCACCGCACGGGCACACAGCGACGCGCTCCGCGTGAAGCTCGGCGTTCCACGGCGACGACAGATCCCCGCCGCGTTTCGCCTGCTCACCGGTGAGGACCCTTACGTCCCCGCCCTCGTCAGGCTCCGGCCCCCACGGAGCCGCTGACGGCAAGCGCCCGCGGCCCGCCGAGGCCGGCCGCGGGCGCCAGCTTTCCAGACGGAGGGGAGAGGAGTAGCGTCAGCGCACC
>DASUZN010000172.1:0-4002 GCA_036376855.1 Gaiella sp.
GGTCTTGTCGGTGTCGTTCTTCGTCGCCGCCATACCGGCCATACTACGCGTTCTCCGCCCGCGTACCGAGCGAGCGCGCTACCTCGTCGAGGGCGGGCGCCGAGGGCCCACGGACGACGATCTCAGCGCGCCCGTCGTACGGCGTCTCCTCGAGATTGAGGATCGCGATGGCGCCACCTGCTCGAACGGTGTCGCCGGGTAACCCGGCCACGGGCCAGACCTGGAGCGAGGACCCGATCACGAGCAGGAGCCCCGTCTCGCGCGCCAGCTCCTCGGCACGCCCCATCGCGTCCGCCGGGAGCAGCTCGCCGAACATCACGACACCGGGCTTGACGATCTCCGCGCAGCTGCTGCAGAGCGGCGCCTCCCGCGTCTCGAGCTGCGCGAGGATCGCCTCGAGCGTCTCGACGTCGCCGCACGCGAGACACGGAAAGCGCGCGATCGAGCCGTGCACCTCGATCACGTCGGCGCTCCCCGCCCGCGTGTGCAGGAGATCGATGTTCTGCGTCACCACCGCGCGCACGTGCCCGGCGCGCTCGAGAGCCGCGAGCGCGACGTGCCCGCGGTTGGGCTCCGCCGCCAGCAGGCCGCCGATCCGCGGCCCGTACCAGCGCCACACGCGGAGCGGGTCGCGCCGGAAGGCGTCGATCGACGCCACCTCGAACGGATCCACGTCCGCCCAGATCCCGCTCGCGGAGCGGAAGTCCGGAATGCCGCTCTCCGTCGACATGCCGGCGCCGGTGAGCACGACGGCCGGGCCGCGATCCCGGATCAACGACGCGAGCTGGGCTGCGGTTCCCACGGCGGCCATCCTAGGGCGGCGGTATATCTCGCCCCATGGACGGCTACGCCTTCACGCACCGGGTCCGCGTGCGCTTCGCCGAGACCGACGCGCAGGGAATCGCCCACCACGCGTCGTTCGTCATCTGGCTCGAGGAAGCCCGCGTCGCCTACCTGGCGGCGTTCGCCGGTGGCTACCAGGCGATCCGCGACCGCGGCATCGAGGCGTTGACGACCGGCGTCCACCTGGAGTACGAGCGGGCAGCCGTGTTCGACGACGTGCTGACGATCGGCGTGCGCTGCGCGGAGATCCGCGGTGCGCGATTCCGCTACGAGTACCTGGTCGAGCGCGACGGGGAGCGCCTGGCAAGCGGCTGGACGACGCACGCGACCGTCGACGCGGCCACGCACCGGCCGACGCGCGTCCCCGAGTGGTTCGTCGAGGACGTCCTCAGGGCCGAGGCGACGTAGCCGGGGCGGCCGGCCCTGCGGTGTCCGTCGTCGCGCCGTCCGCGGGCTGCTTCGCCGTGTCGGCCGGCTCGTCCGTGGTCGTCGGCGGCGGCGTGACCTTCGGGCGCACCTTCGACCCGAGGCGGACGACGGTCGGCTCGCCGACGTAGTACGAGCGCCAGGTCGTGTCGTAGAGGAGTGTCCCGTCGGGCTGGTAGACGCGCCGCGTGACGCTCGTCGAGCGCGGCGGGGAACCCCATTGCTCGACGACCTTCTGGCCCTTGAACATCGTGTCGTCGTCGATCCGCTTCCACGGCACCTTGCCGTCGACCGTGAGCGGCGCCGTCTCCGTCTCGACGCGTCGGCTCTGCGGCGTTCCGTAGATGTTGACGGTGAGGGAGCCGGCTCCGACGAAGGTGCGGATCAGCAACCACTTGTCGGTGTCGTTGGTGAAGACGAGGTCGATGTCCGGGTAGTTGACCGTGGCGTCCCGTCCGAGCGGGTAGTGGCTGATGTACAGCGCGTGGTTCGTCCGCTTGTCGATCGAGAGCCCCGCTTCGAAGGCCGCGTTGAAGAGCGTCGTCGAGACCTGGCAGACCCCGCCGCCGATGCCGCTCTCGAGCTCGCCGTTGATGATCACCGGCGCCTCCTCGAACCCCTTCGCCGCGTTGCGCTCGCCGGTCGTCTGATTGAACGAGAACCGGGTACCCGGTGCCACGAGCGCGCCGTCGATCAGATCGGCGACGAGCTGGACGTTGTGGAGCCGCCCGGGCGTCCCGCCGTACGTCGTCGTGTACGAGCCGACGATCCCGGTGATGCCCATCGCTTCGGCTGTCGCCGTCGTCCGCGACGGCTCGCTCGTCGCGGTCGCCAGCGTCGCCGACCGGCCCGTCGGAGAGAGCAACGCCTTCTCGACCGCGGCCCGCGCCGCCGCCAGGTCGAGCGTTCGACCCAGCTTGGCGGGAACGACCTCGATTCCGCCCGACACGACCCTGAAGGTCGCATCGCTCGGGGGGCGGTTCACCGTGCGACGAACGGATGCAAGCCACGCCTGCGCCGCCGGCCCGCCGATGCGGACCTGGGTCGCGCCGCCGCTCGGCAGGTCGAGCAGCTCGGCGATCCGCCAGCGGGGTAGCCGGAATCGCGTCGGGCCGACAGTCAGCGTGACGGGCGCCGAGATCGCCGTTCGGGCGGCCGCGGCCGCGTCGGCGAGTTGCGCCTCCGTGACCCTCGGCTCGTCTCGCACGACAGGCAGGCGCAGCGGCCCGGGCCGGTCGAGCGATGCGAGCGCGGCGACCACCGCCGCCGAGGCCCGGGAACGGTCGAGACGGACTCCGGGGCGCGCGGCGGTCGTGACGATTGCGAGCCCCTTCCGCTCGAGCCCGGCCTCCACCGCGGGCCGGTCGACCGCCGCCGCGATCCTGGCCACGGTGTATCGCACCGCGGACGGGTACACGTCGACGCGCGGCTCGACGTCGCTGCCGAAGAGACGCGACTGGATGCGCTTCAGGCCGCGGATGGGCGCAACTCCGTCGCCCGCGTTCGCGGCCGAGCGCACCGCGCCCACCCAGTCCGGGCGGACGCCGAGTTGCGACGCGGTGACCGTGAACGTGCGTCCGCCGGCGACGAACTGGACGGACTGGTGTGCCAGCGCGTCCGACCGCGCCTCGAGCTCGTTCGCCGCCTGCGCGAGCTGCATCCCGCCGACGTCGAGGCCACCGATCGTCGTCCCTGCGGGGAGCCGTGCCGGCGACCCCGCCAGGAGCGTGAGCGAGACGAACGAGAGCAGCGCGACGACACCGACCAAGAGGACGGCCCTGCGCACCGCGATGCGGCGTGAGCGTCGGCGGCGCGCCATACCCGAGACGCTGGTCGCGCCGGATGACACGATCGGAAATGTAGCCGAGCCGGACAGCCCGTCTGTCCCCCGAAAACGGGGTCGTTCGGAACCGCTCCGGCGACCGGCAGGACACATCGCGAGCCTGCTGCTAGAACGGTCCGAATGCGCCGGATCGACACGACCGAGCGCCGGGCGCGACTCGTCGTCCGGCACCGGCTCGCGCCTGCCACCCGCGTCTCGGATCCCGTCGAGGCCGCGGCATCGCTCGTGGCCCTCCACTCGACCGATGCCGCCACGGTGTTCCTCTCGACGTGGGCCCGGTCGCACGGGTTCGAGACGGGGCTGCTCGAGCGGGCGCTCTACGAGGAGCGCACGCTCGTGCGGATGCTCGGGATGCGGAGGACGCTCTGGGTCGTGACCGACGAGCTCGCGCCGGTCGTCGACGCTGCTTGCACGCGAGCCGTCGCAGCCCGCGAGCGCGCCCGGCTCGAGCAGCTCGTCGCCCAGAGCGACCTGGCAGACGACCCCGCAGACTGGATCGACGGCGTCGCCGCCGCGACGCTCGCTGCACTGGCCGAACGCGGAGAGGCGTTCACCTCGGACCTCACCCGCGCGGACCCGTTGCTCGCGACGAAGATCCGTCTCGGCGCCGGGACGCGGTGGGAAGCCGAGGTGAGCGCGGCGTCGCGCATCCTCCCGCTGCTCGCGGCGGAGGGAAAGGTCGTGCGAGGCCGCCCGCGCGGCGGCTGGACGCACGGCCAGTACCGGTGGGCGCTCACGTCGGGTCGAGACGGCGCTGTCGAGACCGCGAGCGCCCAGGCAGAGCTGCTCCGCCGCTGGCTCGGCGCGTTCGGGCCGGCGACGGAGACGGACATCCGCTGGTGGGCCGGATGGACCGCGCGTGAGGCCCGAGCCGCGCTCGCGGCGGTCCC
>DASUZN010000173.1:0-11360 GCA_036376855.1 Gaiella sp.
CAGACGGTCGCCTCGCTCCTCCGGCTCCAGGCGCGCGCCGACGGCGTCGATCCCGCCAAGGCGCTCGGCGACTCCGTCAACCGGATCCTGGCGATCGCGGCGGTGCACGAGGAGCTGACCGAGCATCGCGAGGACGTCGTCGACCTCGCGGAGCTGGTCGACCGGCTCCGTGCGATGCTCGTCCAGGGGCTCGTCGTCGGGAAGCAGGTGAGCGCCCGGCTCGAGCCTGTCGAGCTCGCCGGGCAGCGGGCGACCGCGCTCGCGCTCGTCTTCTCCGAGCTCCTCTCGAACGCCCTCGAGCACGGCGGGGACAGCGTCTCCATCGAGCTCGCCCGGGAAGGCGCAGACGTCCTGCTCGTCGTCGCCGATGACGGCTCAGGGATCGGCGCCGGCGCGGACGGGACCGGGATGTCGATCGTGAGAGCACTCGTCCGAGACGAGCTGCGAGGGTCGCTCGAGCTCCTCGACCGGGACGGGCTGCGGGTCGAGGTGCGGTTCCCTACGTAGCGACCTCGCACCGTTCGGTCATCGCGAATGGGTGCTCGCGTCGGCCGGGAGCCTGCTCGGCGCGATACCCTGACGCGGCACGGGCGACGACGTCCGACAGGTCCGCCGACGACGGCGGGGCCGCCCCCATGCGCGGCGTGTCGACAACCGGACGGAGGAGATCCCGTGGCGAGCATCCCCATGCGCATCCTGATCGCCGAGGACGAGACGATCATCCGGCTCGACCTGCGCGAGCTTCTGGAGAGGAGCGGCTTCGAGGTCGTCGCCGAGGCCCGCGACGGCGAGGAGGCCGTGGCGCTCGCGCGCAGCGAGGCACCGGACCTCGCGCTCCTCGACGTCAAGATGCCGAAGCTCGACGGCATCGACGCGGCACGCCGGATCCTCGACGAGCGTCCGATCCCGATCGTGATGGTGACGGCCTACGGCGAACAGGAGCTCGTCGCCCGCGCCGTCGAGGCCGGCGTCTTCGGCTATCTCGTGAAGCCGTTCCGCGAGACCGACCTGCTGCCGGCGATCGAGACGGCCCGGGCCCGCCACGAGGAGCTCGCCGTCGTCCGCGCCGAGGCCGACTCGCTCGCGGCGGCACTGGCGGCCCGCAAGGCGATCGAGCGCGCCAAGGGGCTCCTGATGGAGCGCGAGGGGCTCAGCGAGCGCGACGCCTTCGCGCGCCTCCGCAAGGCGAGCCAGATCTCGGGCCGCAAGCTCGAGGTCGTGGCCGAGGCGCTGATCGCGACACTCGACCTCTCCGCAGAACCGGGACGCGAGGCCTGACCGCGGGTTCGCGGCAGGCGCCCTCAGCGTGTGAGAGGCGCCGGGGGCGCCGTTGAGCTGCGGACGACGAGGCGTGTCGCCAGCTCGATGCGGAGCGTCTCGACGCGCTGGCCGTCGATCAGGCGGCTCAGCAGGCTCACCGCCATCCGGCCCATCTCTTCGAGCGGCTGGCGAACCGTCGTCAGCGCCGGCGTCACGACGCGAGACAGCTCGCTGTCGTCGAAGCCGACGACGGAGAGCTGCTCGGGCACGCGGTACCCGAGCTCCGCGGCTGCGCGCAGCGCGCCGATCGCCATGTTGTCGTTCGAGGCGAAGATCGCAGTCGGGGGGTTGGCGAGCGCGAGCAGCCGCCGCGCTGCCTCGTAGCCGTCGGCGATCTCGAAGTTGCCGCGGTCGACGAGCTCCGGCGAGGGAAGGACGCCCGCGCCGGCCAGGGCCGCCTGGTAGCCGTTGGCGCGCTCCTGCGTCGCCACCCAGCCGTCGCGCCCCTCGATGATCGCGATGCGCCGGTGCCCGAGCTCGAGCAGGTGCTCCGTCGCCGATCGCGCGCCCGCCCAGTGCGTGGCCGAGACGACGGGCACGCGCTCGGGGAGCGGCATCGGGGCGTCGACGACGACGAAGGGGAAGCCCTGGCTCTCGAGGTCGCCGAGCTCCTCGGCGGACTCGGAAGGGAGCACCAGGATCGCGCCGTCGGTCGTGCCCCGGAGCAGCCGCTCGACGAGCGCCGCTTCGCGGTCGTGCTCGTGCCGGGTCGGGCAGAGCACCGCGCGCATCTCCTGCTCGTGCAGCGCCTCGGTCGCCCCGGAGAGGATCGACGCGTAGTAGTCGCCGAGGACGTAGGGGATCGTGCAGCCGACGAGGCCGGTGCGACCCTTCGAGAGGCCGCGCGCGCTGCGGTTCGTCGTGAAGCTCATCGCGCGGACGACCTCCATCACGGCGTCCCGCGTCTCCTGGGAGACGTCCGGGCGGTCGTTGACGACGCGGGAGACCGTCGCCACGGAGACGCCTGCCCGGCGCGCGACGTCTCGGATCGTCGCCCGGCTCGCTCGCGTTGCCTCGCTCATCGCGCTTCCGCCTCGCTTCTCCCGGAACCGTTTTCGGAACGCCGACTATACACAAGCGTCCGGATGATGCGGCCTCGATGACGCAACTGACACGTCACGCTGCTTGACAACCGCACCAAACCTGTTAAACGTTCCCGGAACGTTACGGAACACTCACGCCAGCACGAGGATCGACGATGACCCGGACGCACGCGATGCAGCGCAGCCTCCTCCGTGACACGCGGCGGGTCGGCGCGTGAGCGACCACCCCTCGTGGCCCGGCTGGCTCGGCGTGAACTTCTGGTCGCGCGCCGGCGGGCCGCGGATGTGGTCGCGCTACGACGGGGCGGTCGTCCGCTCCGAGCTTCGAGTCCTCGCCGGTCACGGCCTCGGCGTCACGAGGTCGTTCTGCTTCTGGCCCGATTTCGTGCCCGAGCCCGAGCTCCTCGACGAGGCGGTGGCGGAGCGCTTCGGGGACTTCCTCGACGCGCACGTCGAGGTCGGTCTCGGCACGATCCCGACGCTCGTCGTCGGCCACATGTCCGGCGAGAACTGGGATCCCGCGTGGCGCGGCGGCCGCGATCTCTACCGCGACGTCTGGCTCGTCGGCCAGCAGGCGTGGCTCGCGGAGGAGCTGGCCTCGCGCTTCGCGCGGCACCCCGCCGTCGTCGGCTGGCTGCTCTCCAACGAGATGCCGCTCTACGGCGGCCCGGCGCCGACCGACGAGATCACGGCCTGGGCACGAATCCTCGTCCAGGCGCTTCGCGCGGGCGGCGCACGCCAGCCGGTCTCGGTCGGCGACGGAGCCTGGGGCATCGAGGTGTCCGGTGCCGACAACGGCTACTCGCTGCGCTCCCTCGCCCCGCTCGTCGACTTCGTCGGGCCGCACGCGTACCCGATGCAGGACGACGAGCACCGCCAGGCGCTCGCTGCCGCCTTCGCGTGCGAGCTCGCCGGCAGCTTCGGGAAGCCGGTGGTGCTGGAGGAGTTCGGCGTCACCTCGGACTTCGCGGCCGACGACCTCGCCGCGGGCTACTACCGCCAGGTCCTCCACACGACGCTCCTCGCGGGCGCGACCGGCTGGCTCGCCTGGAACAACTGCGACTACGACGACCTCGCCGCTGAGGATCCCTACCGCCACCACCCCTTCGAGATGCATTTCGGCCTCACCGACCGCGAGGGCCGGCCGAAGCCGCAGCTCCAGGCGCTGGCGGAGTTCGGCACGCTCCTGGAGGGACTCGGAGACGAGGAGGGCTTCGAGTCGGTCAAGGGCGACGTGGCGCTCCTCGTGCCGGAGCACTACGAGCGGGACCTGCCCTTCACCACCCAGGCGTACCGCGACGACATCCGGGACGGGCTGTTCCAGTCCTACGTCGCGGCCCGCGAGGCAGACCTCCCCGTCGCCGTCGTGCGCGAGCGCGACGGGATTCCTGCGACCGCTCGCCTCTATCTGGCGCCGTGCACCAAGCTCCTCACCGCACCCGGCCTCGAGCGGCTCCACCAGCTCGCGGCCGGCGGGGCCACCGTCTACCTCTCCTACTTCGCCGGCTCGACCACGAACCAGCGTGGCCCGTGGGTCACCTGGCTCGACGAGCTCTTCGGTGTTCGGCACCGGCTCCGCTACGGGCTTGCCGACCCGATCTCCGACGACGTCGTCGAGCTCGAGCTCGTCGGGGAGCTCGGTGGGCTCGCCGTGGGCACGAGACTGGCGTTCGCCGTCGCAGGCGCGCCGAGCGCGCGGAGCTACCTCCCGGTCGAGACGGCCGGTGCCGAGGTCGTCGCCGTCGATCGTCACGGCCGCCCGGCGCTGCTGCGCCACGCGGTCGGCGCGGGAACCACCGTCCTCTGCACCTATCCGCTCGAGCACATGGCGGCGCGCACGCCGCGCGTCAACCCGGAGGACACCTGGCGGCTGTACGCCGCGCTCGCGGAGGGCGCAGGCGTCGTCCGCCCGGTCGCGGTGGCGGATCCACGGATCGTCGCCGGCGCGGTGCGGCACGGTGGCTTCACAACGTCCATCCTCGTCAACTGCTCTGCCGAGCCGATCGTCGCCGAGCCGGTCCTCGATGGGGCCGACGTGCTCGAGCCGCGGGCGATCGGCCCGATGGGCGTGGCTGTGATCCCGGCTACGGAGCGAGCCGCCGACCTCGAGACCGTTCCGGCGTCTCACGAAGGGGGTGATCCGCTCGGGGCCCCGTGAGAACCGGCACCGACCGTGAACGAGACACGCGTCCGGGCGCCGACGCCCGGAGACCAACGCATCGACCAGGTACACGAAGGAGGAAGAAGCAGGTCATGACGATTCGACGCACAAGGACATCGGTGGGCGTGGCCGTGCTCGTGGTCGCGGTCGCCGTCGGCGCGTTCCTCGCCGCAGGCGCGAGCGCCAGGCAGGGCGCCCTGCCGAGGGCCCAGACGCTGTACACGTCGGGCACCGCCTGGGGGCCGTTCACGCAGTTCAACCCGCTCCGCTCGAGCGGTAACGCGACGGGCACCGTCGGCCTCCTCTACGAGACGCTGTTCCGCTACGACCCGCTGAAGGACCGCTACATCCCGTGGCTCGCCACGGACGGCAGGTGGGTCGGGAACACGTTCGTCGTCACCCTGCGCAAGGGTGTCACGTGGAACGACGGGAAGCCGTTCACCGGCGCGGACGTGAAGTTCACGTTCGAGAGCGGAAAGCTCGCCGGCTCCGAGCTCTCGACGATGTGGAAGACCGGCCTCCAGGCGATCACCGTGAAGGGGAACGCCGTCAGCTTCCGCTTCAAGGGCCAGCCGAACTACCTGGACTGGGCGACGAACATCTTCACGTACGGCATCGTCCCGGCCCACGTCTGGAAGAACTACGACGCCAAGGAGATCGCGACCGGAAACACCGACAAGTACTTCGTCGGCACCGGCCCGTTCGCGTACGGCGCCGGCAAGGGGACGTCCGGGACGCTGCAGTGGAACCGCCGTGACAACTGGTGGGCGACGAAGCTGCTCGGCATCAAGATGCCGATGAAGTACATCGTCGACATCCACAACACGCAGAACACCGCGTCGCTGCAGAACTTCCTGCAGAACAACATCGACCTCTCGAACAACTTCTTCCCGGGGATCGACAAGCAGATCGGCGGGAAGGTGCAGACGTACTACGCCAAGCCTCCGTACATGCTGTCGGCGAACACGGCCTGGCTGATCCCGAACACGACCAAGGCGCCGCTGAACGACCCCGCCTTCCGGCGGGCGCTCGCCATGTCGATCAACGTCGACCAGATCGTCAAGGCCGACTACGGGAACATCGTCGCCAAGGCGAATCCCACCGGCCTCCTGCCGACCTGGAACAAGTGGATCGACCAGGCGCAGGTGAAGAAGCTCGGCTTCAAGTACTCGATCGCCGGCGCGAAGGCGCTGCTCGCGGCGAACGGCTACAAGGACACGAACGGCGACGGCTACGTCGAGAACAAGGCCGGCCAGCCGATCAACCTCCAGCTGATCGTGCCGAACGGGTGGTCGGACTGGATGACCGCGATCCAGATCATCGCGGCGTCGACGAAGGACGCCGGGATCAAGATCACGCCCGCGTATCCGGACTACAACGGGCTGGTCGACCAGCGCAACACCGGCAAGTTCGACCTCGTCATCAACAACGACAAGCAGCTCGGACCGACGCCGTACACGTACTACGACTACCTCTTCCACCTCCCGGTGGCGGACACCCAGACCTTCGCGAACTACTCCCGGTTCACGAACGCGGGGCCGAAGCCGTGGGCGCTGACGCTCGCGCTCAACAAGGTCAAGCCGGCCAACATCGCGAAGCAGAAGCAGATCCAGTCGAAGATCCAGAAGTACATCCTCGAGCAGTTGCCCGCGATTCCGCTCTGGTACAACGGGCTCTGGTCGCAGTACAACACGACGTACTGGACGAACTTCCCGAAGTCGGCCGGCGCGGGGCTCCAGACGACCCCGAGCGTCTGGAACGGCTACCTCAACATGACGGGCATCGACGCGCTCGCGCGCCTCAAGCCTGCAAAGCAGGGCTAGGGCTCGAGCACGCCACGGCCTGAACGGGCCGGAAAGGGTGGTGCGCCGCAGAGGCGCACCACCCTCCCGCCCGGATGCCTCGCCCGGCCGCTCGACCGACCATCATGGAGACGGCGTGACCCGCTACCTCGCCCGCAAGAGCCTCCTCTACCTCCTGACCTTCTTCGTCGCGGTCACGATCGACTGGGCGATCCCCCGGCTGATGCCCGGCGACCCCATCGACGGGCTGATCAGCCGTCTGCAGGCGGACTCGACCGCGTCCCAGGAGCTGCACGGCTACTTCACCGAGTCGTTCGGCCTCGACCAGCCGCTCTGGCGGCAGTACGCCAACTTCTGGCGCGGGCTGGCGCACGGTGACCTCGGCCCGAGCATCGCGTACGTCGGCTCGTCGGTCAGCGAGCTGATCTGGGCGGCGCTCCCGTACACGCTCGCGCTGCTCGTTCCGGCGATCATCCTCAGCTACGTCGCGGGCAATCGGGTCGGGGCGATGGCCGCGCGGCGCAAGGTCCTCGACAACACGGTGCTGCCGTTCGCCTACATCCTCACGGCCACGCCGTACGTCTGGCTCGCGCTCGTGCTCGCGTACTTCCTCGCGTTCAAGTGGGGGATCTTCCCGGTCTCCGGCGCGTACGACTTCTCGCTCCAGCCCGCCTGGACCTGGGAGTTCGCATGGAGCTTCCTCCAGCACTGGTTCCTCCCCTTCCTCACGCTGTTCCTCGTCTCGTTCGGCGGGTGGGCGATCGGGATGCGGAACCTCATCATCTACGAGCTCGAGTCCGAGTACTCGAACTACCTCCAGGCGCTCGGCGCGCCGACCACGCTCGTGCGCAAGTACGCGTACGGCAACGCGGTGCTGCCGCAGATGTCCGGTCTCGCGCTGGCGCTGGGCGCGGTCGTCGGCGGCGCGCTCGTGACGGAGATCGTCTTCGGCTACCCCGGCATCGGGACGCTGATCATCACGGCGCTCCAGAACCGCGACTACTTCCTGCTGCAGGGGCTCTTCCTGCTCATCATCGTCGGCGTCCTCGTCGCCAACTTCGTCGTCGACATCCTCTACGTCGTCGTCGACCCGCGGACGCGCACCGGGATCCAGGGGTCATAGGTGGAGTCACGCGCCGACATGGTGGCAACGCCCGAGATCGCGCTCACCGGCGAGGGCGCGGCGCTCGAGGATGCCTACCCGGAACCGCCCGTCCGCCGGTTCGAGGCGCTGCACTTCGCCGTACGGAACGCGAAGCTCGTCGTCGGCCTCGTGGTGGTGCTGGCGTTCCTCGTCGCCGCGATCGCCGGGCCGTGGCTGACCGACGCGACGCCGTTCGAGTTCGGCTACCCGCTCGGCGAGCCTCCGTCGAGCGCGCACTGGCTCGGGACGACGGCTCCCGGCCAGGACGTCTACTCGCAGTTCGTCTACGGCCTGCGCTCGAGCTTCGTCGTGGGCGCGCTCGCGGCGACGGTCGCCGCGCTGCTCGGGATGGCGATCGGGTTCCTGGGCGGCTACCTCGGCGGCGTCGTCGACGAGGTCCTGAGCGTGATCACGAACATCGTGCTGGTGATCCCGACGCTCGCCGTGCTGATCATCGTGTCGGCGTACCTGTCGGTCGGAAGCGTCGCCTCGGAGGCGCTGCTGATCGGGCTCACGTCGTGGCCCTGGGCCGCCCGGGCGATTCGCGCGCAGACGTTCTCGCTCGCGTCGCGCGACTTCGTGAGCCTGGCCCGGCTGTCGGGGCAGGGGACGGTGAAGGTGATCGCCAAGGAGATCGCGCCGAACATGAGCTCCTACCTCTTCCTGACGTTCATCCTCCTCTTCGGCGGCGCGGTGCTGATCGCGGCCACGCTCGACTTCCTCGGCCTCGGCCCGTCGCAGGTGATGTCGCTCGGCCTGATGCTCAACAACGCCGTCTCGAACGCGGCGCTGCAGCTGGGGATGTGGTGGTGGTTCATCCCGCCGGGCGTCGGCATCACCGCGATCGTCGGCGGCCTCTACATCATGAACGTGGGCCTCGACGAGGTCTTCAACCCGAAGCTGAGGCGGACGTGAGCCTCGCCGTCGACAACCTCCGGGTCTACTACCGGACGCTGCGCGGGGACGTCCGCGCGCTCGACGGGGCGACGTTCACGGTCCAAGACGGCGAGATCATGGGCGTCGCCGGCGAGTCCGGGTGCGGCAAGACGACGCTCGGGAAGAGCCTGATCCGCCTGGACGGCCGCATGCGCGTCGCGGAGGGGACGGTCACATTGGACGGCGTCGAGCTCCCGATCGCAGACGATCGCGCGATGGACACGTACCGGTTCCGGCACGTGTCGATCGTCCCGCAGTACGCGATGAGCGCGCTGAACCCCATCCGGCGGATCGGTCGCATGATCTCGGAGCTCCTCTCCTCGCGCGGCGTCTCGTACGACGAGACGCTCCCCGAGCTGCGTCGCCGGCTCGCGCTCGTCGGCCTCGAGGACGACGTCCTCGACCGCTACCCGATCGAGCTCTCGGGCGGGATGAAGCAGCGCGTCGTGATGGTGCTCTCGACCCTGATGAACCCGTCGCTCCTCGTCGCCGACGAGCTGACCTCCGCGCTCGACGTCTCGACGCAGAAGGCCGTCGCCGAGATGCTCGTCGAGTTCCGCGACCGCGGGTTCGTCAAGAGCACGATCGTCATCACCCACGACCTCTCGATCCTCTACCAGATCGCCGACACGATCCTCGTCATGTACGCGGGCAAGCTGGTCGAGAAGGGCCCGGCCGCGGAGATCACCGAGGATCCACGGCATCCGTACACCAGGCTTCTGATCGCGTCACTCCCCGAGGTCGGCGTGCGCTTCGAGGAGCGGCGGTTGACCGGCATTGCGGGCCGGCCGCCGTCTCTGCTGCGCCCGCCGACGGGCTGTCGCTTCCGGGCGCGCTGCCCGCTCGCCACCGAGGAGTGCGCGGAGGAGCCGCCGTTCGTGGAGCTCGCGCCGGGACGCCACGCGGCCTGCTGGAAGGCGGCTGCCTGATGCTGCGCGTGGACGGCGTCACGAAGGTCTTCCGCACCGGCCTCTTCGGGAGCGGCTCGCAGACGGCCGTGTCGGGCGTGAGCTTCGACGTCCGGCCCGGCGAGGTCGTGTCGCTGATCGGCGAGAGCGGGAGCGGCAAGACGACCGTCGGACGGATGATCCTCCGGCTGACGACCGCCACCGCGGGGACGATCAGCTTCGAGGGCGAGGATGTCGCGGGCTTCGGCCGCCGTGATCTCAGGCGCTACTACGCCCGCGTCCAGGGCGTCTTCCAGGATCCCTTCAGCTCGTACAACCCTGTCTTCAAGGTCGACCGCGTACTCGGGATGCTCCGTTCGAACTACCTCCCGGGCCTCTCCGACCAGGAATGGAAGCGAACGCTGCGGAGCTCGCTCGAGGCGGTGTCGCTCGAGCCGGCGGACGTACTCGGCAAGTACCCGCACCAGCTGAGCGGGGGGCAGCTCCAGCGTCTGATGGTCGCGCGCGCGTTGCTCCTCGAGATCGAGCTCCTCGTCGCGGACGAGATCATCAGCATGCTCGACGCCTCGACCCGCATCGACGTGCTCAACCTCCTCGGCGACCTCAAGCGGCGTGGCCTCGGGATCCTCTTCATCACCCATGACCTGTCGCTCGGGAACTACATCTCGGACCGGACCCTGATCTTGCGCCGCGGCCGCGTGGTCGAGCTCGGGCCGACGCCGAAGGTATTCGGCGACCCGCGGCACTCGTACACGCGGGCGCTCCTCTCGTGCGTGCCGCAGCTGCACCGTAAGTGGAGCGACGAGGCGGGCAGCTCGGCGGCGAGCGAGAACGGCGACTCGACAGCAGTGATCGCGAACGGCGGCGGCCTCGTCGCCGTCGGCGACGACCACTTCGTCGCGTCGGAGGACGAACGCGCGTGAGTCGGATCGGCCTGCAGCTGTACACGGTGCGCGAGGCCGCCGCCGCCGACCTGTCGAGCACCCTTCGCCGCGTTGCGGGCCTCGGGTTCGAAGGCGTCGAGCTTCACGACCTGCACGGCCAAACGCCGGACGAGGTGCGCGCGATGCTCGATGCGAACGGGCTCGCCGTGTGCGGGAGGCACGTCGGTCTCGAAACGGCCGAGGACGACCTCGGTGGGCTCGCGGCAGAGCTCGCAGCACTCGGGACAGACCGGCTGATCGTCGCGTGGATCGAGCCGCCGCGCACACCTGCGCAGGCGGACGCCGCCGTGGCGCGGCTCGTACGCGCGGCAGAGCGCGCCGACGCGGCAGGCCTGCGGCTCGGCTTCCACAACCACGACGCGGAGGTCGCGGCGCAGGCGGACGGCCGCAGCGTCCTCGACCTCCTTCTCGCGGCGGACGGCGGGCCGTTCCTCGAGCTCGACCTCGGCTGGGCGTGGTACGCCGGAGCCGACCCGGCGGCGCTGCTCGAGGCTGCCGGCAGCCGCGCCCCGCTCGTGCACGTCAAGGACATGCGACGCGACGGCGGGCCGGTCCACGTGCCCCTTGGTCGCGGCGACGTCGACTACGGGGGCCTCGTCGACGCGGCTGATCGTGCGGGCGTCGAGTGGCTGATCGTCGAGCAGGACGAGACCGACGGCGACGCGTTCGAGGCGGTGGCGGAGTCCCTCGCCCGCCTGCGGGCGCTCGTGGAGGTTCCCGCATGAGGTCGCCGACCCGTGTCGGCATCGTCGGCTGCGGCGTGATCAGCCACGCCTACGCGGAGAACGCGGCGGCGTTCGACCGCTTCGAGATCGTGGCGTGCGCCGACCGCGACCCCCTGCGCAGCGAGGCGCTGGCGGCCGCGCACGGGCTGACGCCGATCACGGTCGAGGAGCTCCTGGCCAGCGAGGACGTCGACATCGTGCTGAATCTCACGCCGCCCGAGGTCCACGCGGAGGTGACGCTCGCCGCGCTCGAGGCGGGGAAGCACGTCTATTCCGAGAAGCCGCTCGCCATGTCGGCGCCCGCGGCAACGGAGCTCCTCGAGCTCGCCGAGTCGTTCGGCCTGCGTCTCGGATGCGCTCCGGACATCTTCCTGAGC
>DASUZN010000174.1:0-16566 GCA_036376855.1 Gaiella sp.
GTGCCGGTCGCGGAGCTCGAGGACGTTGCGGTCGCGATCGCCGGCCGGATCGCATCGCAGTCCCCTCACGCCGTCGGAGTGCTGCGCGAGCTCGCGCGGACGACACGCGCCCAGCCGCTCGAGGAGGGTCTGCGCCGCGAGGCGGACGGGTTCGTCCGCTGCCTCCGTTCCGAGGACGGGGCGGAGGGCGTCGCCGCGTTCATCGAGAAGCGCCCGCCGGTGTTCTCGGGACGCTGAGGCGCGGTGAAGGCGCTCGTCCTCGACGAAGAGCGGCGGCTCGGGCTACGGGACCTCCCGGATCCCGTCGCCGGGGCCGGGC
Organism: Gaiella sp.; assembly: GCA_036376855.1. Classification (GTDB taxonomy): domain Bacteria; phylum Actinomycetota; class Thermoleophilia; order Gaiellales; family Gaiellaceae; genus Gaiella. The sequence goes on from DASUZN010000174.1 coordinate 320, forward strand.
AGACGCTCGTCGAGGTGCGCGCGGCCGGCGTCAACTACGCGGACGTCCTGATCCGGGAGGGCCGCTACCCCCAGCCGCCGCCGCTCCCGTACGTGCCTGGCTCGGAGGTCGCCGGGACCACAGGCGACGGACGCCGCGTGGTCGGGTTCGTCCGCGTCGAGGGCGGCGGGTACGCCGAGAGGGTCGCCGTCGAGGACGACTGGCTGTTCGATCTTCCCGCCGCGGCGTCGTTCGAGGAGGGTGCCGCGTTCGTCCTCGCGTATCTCACGGCGTGGATCCCGCTCACCCGGCAGGTCGTCTTGCGACCCGGTGCGCGGGTGCTCGTCACCGCGGCCGCCGGCGGTGTCGGGAGCGCGGGTGTTCAGCTAGCCGCGTCGCTCGGCGCACACGTCGTCGGCGCCGTCGGAGCGCCCGAGAAGCGGGACCACGTGCTCGGCCTCGGCGCGGCAGAGGCGATTCTCTACGACGAGGTCGGTGGGCTCGAGCCGTTCGACGTCATCCTCGACCAGGTCGGCGGCGAGGTGTTCGCCGCAGGACTCGAGCAGCTGCGGCCGCTCGGCGCGATCGTGGCAGTCGGGTTCGCGGGCGGTGCCTGGCAGGCGATCGACCCCGCGCGGCTCGTCGGCCGGAACACGTCGGTCGCAGGCTTCTACCTCGGGCGGCTGATGCGGTTCGAGCCCGAGCTCGTCCGCGCCGCCGTCGGCGAGCTGCTCGAGCAGTGGGCCGCGGGCTCGATCTCACCCTCGGTCGGAGCGACCTTCCCGCTCGCCGAGGGAGGCGAGGCGCTGCGGATGGTCGCCGAGCGGCGCTCGACGGGGAAGGTCGTGCTGGTGCCGTGAGTGGGCCGACCGCCGGCCGCGCGCTCGTGACCGGCGGGGCGTCGGGCATCGGAGCGGCGCTCGTGTCGCGCCTGCGCGCGGAGGGCTTCGCCGTCGAGGCGCTCGACCTCGTCACCGGCTTCGACGTCTCCGACCCGGAGGTGTGGGAGGACGTCGAGCCGGTGGAGGTCGCATGCCTCAACGCCGGCGTTCTCGGCGGGCCGTCCGACCCTGCCGAGCTCACGGTCGACGGCTATCGACGCGCGATCGGGGTCAACGTCGACGGTGTCGTCCTCGGCGTGCGTCGAATGGCGCGCGTCATGCCCTCGGGCGGCCGCATCGTCTGCACGGCGTCGCTCGCCGGCCTGACCGCCGTCCCGGACGATCCGGTCTACGCGCTGACGAAGCATGCGGTCGTCGGCTTCGTCCGCAGCGTCGCCGGGCCGCTTGCGTCTCGCGGAATCTCGATCAACGCCGTCTGCCCGGGCTTCGCCGACACGGCGATGGTCGCCGGCACGGCGCGCGAGGCGCTCGAGTCGGCGGGATTCCCGCTGCTGACGCCGGCCGATGTCGCCGAAGCCGCCTGGGTCGCGCTGACGTCGGGCGAAACGGGGCATGCCTGGGTCGTCCAGCCCGGTCGCCCGCCGATCGACTTCCGCTTCCCGACGCTGCCGGGGCCACGAGCGGACGGCGAGCGGTCGGTCGGCGTGCCGCCGCCACTCTCGGCGTGACACGCAGATCGTCGCTCCCGAGCCACCAGCCGGCGGGGTACGTGTGCCCGTTCTGCGCGATCGTCGAAGGCGGCAGCGACCCCCCGTTCACCGTGCGGGACGATGTCGTCGATCGCACGTCCGCCACGACAGCGTGGATCGCTTCTCGTTGGTGGGAGCGGAACGACGGGCATGTCATCGTCGTGCCGAACGAGCACGTCGAGAACATGTATGCGCTCGAGCCGAGGCTTGCCGGCGAGGTCCATGAAACCGCGCGGCGCATCGCGCTCGCGCTCCGCCGGGCCTACGGTTGCGCAGGAATCTCGACGCGACAGCACAACGAGCCGGCGGGGTACCAGGAGGTCTGGCACTACCACCTCCACGTGTTCCCACGCTACGAGGGCGACGACCTGTACCGCTCGTCGTGGCACGACACGACCCCCGCCGACCGCCTGCCCTACGCCAATCGCCTGCGTGCAGCGCTCGCGGCCGGCTCCTGAGGTGGCGGACGGCGCGTCGCGCCACGAGCTACGAGAACGCCCACCCCTCGCCGTCGGCGAAGGAGCGTAGGATCCGCCGGGCGACGACCATGCGGTGCACCTCGTCGGGGCCGTCGTAGATCCGCGCACCGCGGGCCATCATCGACATGACCGCAAGCGGCGTCTCGTCGGTCAGCCCGCGCGCGCCGTGGACCTGGATCGCCCGGTCGATCACGTCGCAGAGCACCCGGGCCGCGTAGAACTTCAGCAACGAGACCTCGACGCGCGCCTCGGAGCCCTGGTCGATCTTCCCCGCCGCGTCCATCGTCAGCAGCCGGCAGGCCTGGATCTCGGCCGCCGAGTCCGCGACCCAGTTCTGCACCGTCTGCTTGTCGGCAAGCGGCCCGCCGAACGCCTCGCGCTCGTTGGCGTACCGGCACATCAGCTCGAATGCCCGCTGCATCTGCCCGAGCCAGCGCATCACGTGGTGGATCCGACCGGGGCCGAGACGCTTCTGGGCGAGCCGGAAGGCATCGCCCTCGCCACCGAGCGTGTTCGCAACGGGCACCCGAACGCCCGTGTACCGAACCTCGCAGTGGGTGCTCCACCCCCGCCCCGCATGCCCCATCACCGGCACCGCCCGGACGACCTCGACTCCGGGCGTGTCGGCGGGGACGAGGATCATGGTCCCGCGGCGGTGAGGCTCGGCCTCGGGGTCGGAGATCGCGAAGACGACGGCGAACGCTGCGCCGTCCGCACCGCTCGCGAACCACTTGTGCCCGTCGACGACCCACTCGTCGCCGTCGCGTACGGCCCTCGTCCGAAGCAGCGTCGGATCCGACCCCGCCACCTCCGGCTCGGTCATCGAGAAGAAGGAGCGCACGTCGCCTGCGACGAGCGGCCGCAGGAAACGATACTTCTGATCGTCTGTTCCGAACAGATGGAGGATCTCGGCGTTGCCGGCGTCGGGCGCCTGGCAGCCGAAGACGAGCTGCGCGTACGCCGAGCGCCCGATCTCCTCGTTGAGGCACGCGTAGTAGAGGAACCCCAAGCCGGTCCCGCCCGCCTCGGGCGGAACGTGCGGCGCCCACAACCCGTCCTCGCGTGCGAGCCCACGAAGCTCCTCGAGCAGCGCCTGCGCCTCGTCGTTCTCACGGCCGATGGCCGCCTCGTTCGGATAGACGTGCTCCTCCATGAACGCGCGATAGCGCGCGCGTGCGTCGAGGTACTCGGGGGGGAAGAGCGACACGACCCGAGTAGGATCGTCGCGTGCGCCTCGGCTTGCAACTGGGATACGACGATCCGGCGTTCTGGGTGGAGCTCGCGGAAGAGGCCGAGCGCTGCGGATTCCACTCGGTGTGGACATCGGAGGCCTACGGATCCGACGCAGTTTCCCCTCTCGCCTGGATCGGCGGCCGCACGGAGCGGATCAAGCTCGGGACCGCGATCATGCAGATGCCGGCCCGGTCACCTGCCACGACCGCCGCGACGGCAGCGACGCTCGACCTGCTCTCCGGCGGCCGCACGCTGCTCGGCCTCGGAACGAGCGGTCCGCAGGTCGCCGAGGGCTGGCACGGCCAGGCGTGGGGGAAGCCGTTGACCCGCACGCGCGAGTACGTCGAGATCGTGCGCACGATCCTTCGGCGCGAGGAGCCGCTCGAGCATCACGGCGAGCATTACGACATCCCCTACGCCGGCGACGACGCGACCGGCCTCGGCAAGCCGCTCAAGATCATCATCCACCCGCGCCGCGCCGACGTCCCCATCTACCTCGCCGCGATCGGTCCGAAGAACGTCGCGCTCGCCGCCGAGATCGCGGACGGCTGGCTGCCGATCTTCTTCTCGCCCGAGCGTTTCGCCGCGACGCACCTGCCGATGCTCGAGGAGGGCTTCGCGCGACGGGGCGGGCGGCCCGACGGCTGGGACCTCGCCGCCCACGTGCCCGTCGTCCTCACCGACGACGCGGACGTCCAGGTCGCACGCGACTTCCTGAAGCCCCTCCTCGCCCTCTACGTCGGCGGGATGGGCGCGAAGGGACAGAACTTCTACACGCGTCTCGCCGAGCGGTACGGGTACGCAGATGCTGCCGCGACCATCCAGGAGCTCTACCTCGCCGGGCGCAAGAACGAGGCGATCGCCGCGGTGCCCGACGCACTCGTCGACGAGGTCGCGCTCGTCGGTGGCCGCGACCGGATCGCCGACCGCGTGGCCGCGTTCCGCGACTCCGGCGTGACGACGCTCGTCCTCCAGGCCCGCCAGCCCGAGGCTCTCCGGCTGCTCGCCGAGCTCGTCTCCTAGTGCCATGGAGCGGCGCCGGATCTATCTGATGCGCCACGGTGCCGTGGCGTACTTCGACCGTGACGGCCGGCCCGTCGCCCCCGACGTCGTCCCGTTGACCGCCGAAGGGCGTCGACAGGCCGCGGCCGCCGCCGCTCTCCTCGAAGGGACGCAACTCGACCGGGTGGTCTCGAGCGACCTGCCCCGAGCGTTCGAGACGGCGGCCTTGGTCGCGCCTCGGCGTCACGTCGAGGCATGGCCCGACCTACGGGAGATCGCGGGCGACCGGTTCTCGGCGATACCCCCGGAGGAGCTGGAGCAGGAGTTCGTCGGCGCGCTCCACGGGATCGTCCCGAACGACAAGCGCTTCCTCGGCGGGGAGACCATCGGCGAGCTGTTCGACCGTGTGCTGCCCGCCGTCGACCGCCTCCTCGTGGACGCGGAGTGGGACGCGGCGCTCGTCGTCGCCCACGGCGCCGTGAACCGCGCGATCCTCTCGTACGCGCTGCTCGGCGAGCGGACGTTCCTCGGGCGCTTCGAGCAGGCGCCGGGCTGCCTCAACGTGCTGGATGTCGGTCGAGAGAGCCCGCCCGAGTGGATCGTCCGTGCCGTCAACGTCGCACCCGGCGACCCGGCCCACAGCGCGACCAGGCTGACGCAGATGGAGCAGTACTGGCGGGAGTACGTCCCCCGGGAGGACGCCCGACCCGACGGCTCCGCGAACGTCGAGAGGGCGGGATCGCTCCCGCCCTCTCGCGTCGTTCTCGATGTGGATCCAGAGACAGGCGGCGCCTAGGTCGCCTTCCTCGCGTCGCACTTGAGCTTCGAGACGGGCTGGAACGTCCCGTTCGTGAACTTGACGATCTTCTCGCACTGCAGGGGCAGCTGATCCGCCCCGGTCGTCTTCTGCCGGTTCCCCGGGAGCAGGAACGGGTTCGGCTGGTTCCAGCTCCGGTACGCCTTCATCAGCGACGCACGCGTCGGGTTCTTCCCGGCCGAATAGAGCAACTGGACGAACGCCTCTGCGGTGGCGACGCCGTAGAGGTTGAGGCCGTCCGTGACGCGAGCGCTCGGCAGGTACTTGGCCATCACCTGCTTGTAGAGCTTCATCGCGGCGTCGTTGTCCCATGACGGGCTCGCCGGGTCCTTCGCGTACTGCACCGTGTACGTCCTGTCCGGCAGGTCACCGCCGCCCGAGCTCTTCGCGAGCGTCAGGAACGTGTCCGTCGCCGAGACCGAGGTCGTGTAGATGACCGCCGGCGACCAACGGAGCGCGTTCGCGATCGCGTAGGACTGGATCGTGAACTTCGGCGTCGAGAAGATCACGAGGATCGCCGCACCGGACGCCCGCAGCTTCGCGATCTGCGCACGGACGTCGGGAGCGGTCGACTCGTGCGACTCCGAGGCGACGATGTTCGACGCCTTTGCTCCCAGGCCCGCCTTCAGCCCGGTCAGGAGCTCGGCCCCGAAGTCGTCGTTCTGGTAGAGCACTGCGATCTTCGCGTTGGGGCTGTTGTGGGCGATCGCCTGACCGAAGATCCGCGCCTCGTAGTCGTACGCGGGCTGCCAGCCGCCGGTCCACGGGTCCTGCTTCGCGTCCGCGAACACCGAAGCGCCGGTCGAGACGAGCATCTGCGGCACCTTGCGGGCGTTGACGTACGGCCGGATCGACTCGTTCACCGCCGTGCCGAGCGTGCCGACCATCGCGAAGACCTTGTCCTCTTCGACGAGCTTTCTCGCCAGCTGCACGGAGTTCGCCGGGTTGTAGCCGTCGTCGTAGTACTTGAACACGATCTGACGGCCGTAGACGCCGCGCTTGCCGTCAGGGCCTTTCCGCGAGTTGATGAACGAGAAGTACGCCTTCATCGCGGCCGGGATCGGAGCGTAGAGCGACGCCGGCCCGGTCAGCGGGAAGGTCCCCCCGATGGTGACCGTCCGGGCGGTGACCCCCGTCTCCGTCGCGGCCGACGTGGCACTCGACGCAGAGATGCCGAGCGCAACGACGAGCGCCGCGGCCAAGAGCACGACCTTCCTCATTGAAGCTCCTTTGGAGAGATACGTTGGCGGCGAGCGTAACCCGCCGCGAAACGTTTGCCAACCAGTTAGACGACGGCGGCGCGGTGGCGGTTAGCCCGCGTCAGCCGAGCCCGAGCCCGAGCTCGCCTGCGAGGCGCTCGGCCTCGTCCAGCTCCTCGGAGAGCGCGTCGATGCCGCTGGCCCAAATGGCCGGGTCGGTCAGGTCGAGGCCTACGAGCTGTGCGAGCTCCTCGGGTGAGCGCGACCCGCCCGCGCGGAGGAGGTCGAGATAGGGCTCCACCATGGAGTCCCCCTCATCGAGGTACCGGCGATAGATCGCGAGGGAGAACAGGTAGCCGTAGGCATAGGCGTAGACGTAGCCGGGCGTCCCCGTGAAGTGCGGGATGTAGCTCCACCACGGCATGTAGCCCTCGGTCGAGACGGAGTCTGCGAACAACGTGTTCTGGGCCTCGAGCCAGAGCTCGCCGATCCGCTCCGGGCTGAGCTCACCCTGCTCGCGGCGCGCGGTGTGGACGGCGTGCTCGAACCGGTTCATCGCGATCTGCCTGAACGTCGTCGCGATCGCGTCCTCGATGCGGCCCGTGAGCAGGTCGAGACGGCGCCGCGGGTCGTCCTCGTTCGCGAGCAAGAGCTCGAATGTGAGTGCCTCGCCGAACACGGAAGCGGTCTCCGCCGTCGTGAGCGGCGTCGACGAGTTGAAGAGCCCGAGTGGTTGCGCCAAGACGCCGTGCAGGCCGTGGCCGAGCTCGTGCGCGAGCGTCAGGATCGAGCGGCGATCGCCCGTGTAGTTCATGAGCACGTACGGATGGACGCCGGGCACGGTCGTCGCGCAGAACGCGCCGGTTCTCTTGTCCGGGCGAACCGGCCCGTCGATCCAGTTGTCGTCGAAGAAGCGCGCAACGATCCCACCGGCCTCGTCCGAGAACTGGCTGTACGCATCGACCACGATCCGCCGCGCCTCGTCCCACGGGATCTTGCGCGTGTCGGTCGAGACCGGTGCCGACCGGTCGTAGTGCTCCAGCTGGTCGACGCCGAGCAGGCGGGCCTTGAGCCGGTAGTAGCGCTGCGGAACGTCGTACCGCGAGGTCGTCGCCTCGATCAGCGCGTCGACCGCCTCGTCCGTCGTCTCGTTCGCGAGGTTGCGCGAGGTGATCCAGGTCGGATAGCCGCGCATCCGGTCGTCGATCGACTTGTCGAGCAGGATCGTGTTGAAGACGAACGCACGCGTCCTGAGCCCGGGGCCGAGCGCCTCGGTGACTGCGTCGGCTGCGGCGCGCCGGGTGGCGCGGTCAGGCTCGAAGAGCCGCGCGAGTGCCGTCTCGAGCGACACCTGCGCGCCGTCGAGCCCGACGCGCAGCGCGCCGAGCTGCTCCTCGTAGAGCCGCGACCACGCAGAGATGCCGGAGACGGTCTTCTCGGTGACGACCCGCTCCTCGGGCTCGGAGAGCAGGAACGGCCGGAACTTGCGGAGCGAGCGAAGGTGGTGACGCCAGTGGTCGAGCGCCGGGTCTGCGAGCAGCGACTCGGCGACGTCGTCCGGCGCCGCGGCCCACTCGAGCGCGAAGAAGAGGAGCTGCGTCTCGAGCGCCGCCGCCTTCTCTCCGAGGCGCGCGACGAGTGCGCCGCGCGCGGGGTCGGCCATGTTGGTCGCAAAGACGAGGTGCGCGTAGGTCAGCGGCCGGACGACCGCTGCCTCGATCCGCTCGTGCTCGGCGATCGCGTCGGCCAGGCTCGCCGCATCGAGTCCTGTGACCTTCCCGTGGTACCGCTTTCGAAATGCTGCGGCGTCGGCGTCGGCCTGCCCGACGACCTCGTCGATCCGAGGGTCGCCGATCCCCTCGAAGAGATCCGACAGGTCCCACGCGACCTCTTCCGCCCCGGTGACCTCGGCCGTCGCCATTCGCGGGAATCTAGCTGTCGGGGTGAGGCCGGCGCGGCCGACGCACACGCCGGGCCGGTGTCACCGTCGCGCTCGAGCAACGGGCGCCCGTCGCCGCGAACGGAGGTCGCGCGCAGACGTCTGCTGGTCCCATCCCAACCCCCCACCCACCCCCGGGGCACGCACCGTAGCGCCGAGAATGTGACCTGAACGTGCCGGTTTCGTGCCAACTGTGTAACGGGCGAACACGTTCCCCTCGACAACCCCGGCGCGACGCCTTCCTCCGGCACCCATCTCGGGAGTCAGGCGGTCAGGTCATCGGGGCTCGTCGCCGGCGCGCGACAGGTGAAGCGTTCGCAGACGTAGACCGCAGCGCGTCCGTCGACCGGCCCCTTGCCGGCGAGCAGCGGCACGTCGTCAGACGGACCGACGGCGACCACGCTCCGTGGCGCAAACGGCGACAGCGCTGCCCGGGCGACCTCCGAGCGCACGTCGCCGACGATCGCGAGCTCCAGCGGAGGCGCCAGATGGAGGTCGAGGGCGCAGAGCGCCCACGAGAAGGCGCGCGGCACCCGCTCCATCGCCGGCGCGAGAAGACGCAGGACGCCCTCGCCGCGAGCGATCATCGCGTCGTCGCCCCAGATCCGGCCGAGGCGCACGAGCACCGAGGCCATCATCGAGTTCCCCGACGGGATCGGATCGTCGTCGAGGTCCTTCGAACGAGCGGCGAGCGCCTCTCCGTCGTGCGGCGCGAGGAAGAACCCGCCATGCTCGTCGTCCGCGAAGAGCTCGAGCGCGCGATCCACGATCCGTCGCGCTTCGAGCAGCCACTGCACCCCGCCGGTCGCGACGTGGAGTTCGACGAGACCATGCGCGACGTTCGCATGGTCGTCGAGGAATCCGTCGCCGCTGACCCGGCCGTCGCGGATGCTTCGCAGCACCCGGCCGTCCTCGCCGCGGAGCGGCCCGAGCAGGAAGTCACCGAGCTGCACGGCTGCGGCGAGCCAGTCGTCCCGCTCGAGGCGCCGCGCCGCCTCGGCGAGGGCCGCGAGCGCGAGGCCGTTCCAGGACGCGATCGCCTTGTCGTCGCGGAACGGCTGCGGCCGCCTCGACCGCAGGTCGAGCACGCGCGCCTTCATGACGGGGTCGAGCTCGCCGCGCACGATCGACCGGCCGTGCTCGAACGGCTCGAGCAGGCCCTGGTCGAGGTCGAGGTCCGCCCATTCGGCCGGTGTCCAGGTGTAGGTCAGCCCTTCGATGCCGTCCGTGTCGGCGTCCTGCGCCGAGGCGAGGCCCCCGCTCGAGAGCAGCATCTCGCGCAGCAGGTAGCCGACCGTCTCCTCGACGACCGTGCGGTAGCGGCCCTCGCCGGTCACGACCCACGCATGGAGGTAGGCGGAGGTGAGCAGGGCGTTGTCGTAGAGCATCTTCTCGAAGTGCGGGACGACCCACCGCGCGTCGACCGAGTAGCGGTGGAAGCCGCCGCCGACGACGTCGTAGAGGCCGCCCGCGGCCATGCCGTCGAGCGTCCGGCGCACGATTCCGAGCGCTTCCGGCCCACCGCGGCGCAGGAGGAGCTCGATCGCGGATGAGGGCGGGAACTTCGGCGCCGTCCCGAAGCCGCCGAAGGCCGGCTCGTAGTCGCGGGCGAGGCCGTGCTCGGCCGCTTCGAGGAGCGAGGGCGAGAGTGGCCCCTCGCCCGGCTCGAGCCTGGTTGCGCCGCCGAGCGCCGACACGAGCCGCTCGGCCTGCGCCTCGAGATCGCCACGACGGTCGGCCCACGCGCCGGCGATCGCCTCGAGGAGCTGGCGAAAGCTCGGCAGCCCGTGGCGCGGCTCGGGCGGGAAGTACGTCCCCGCGTAGAACGGGAGCCCTTCCGGCGTGAAGAACACCGTCGTCGGCCAGCCACCCTGCCCGGTCATCGTCACGCAGGCCTCCATCGTCAGCGCGTCGATATCCGGTCGTTCCTCGCGGTCGACCTTGACGTTGACGAAGAGCTCGTTCATCGACGTCGCCGTTGCCTTGTCCGAGAACGACTCGTGCTCCATGACGTGGCACCAGTGGCACGAGCTGTACCCGACGGAGACGAGGAGCGGGCGACCCGTCTCCTGCGCCAGCGCGAACGCCTCGTCCCCCCACGGGTACCAGTCGACCGGGTTGCCCGCATGCTGAAGGAGGTAGGGGCTCGAAGACGCCGCGAGCCGGTTCATCGCACGCCCAAGCCCCTACGTGGCGTCGCCGTCGGGGGCGGCACCACGCGTCGAGCGCCGCTTGCCGATGTACCAGCGGATCGCCTCGACGCCGACCGCGACGCCGATCGCGATCAGGAAGCCGAGGAACAGCCCCTTCCAGGGCTGGTCCTCGAAGGTCTTGCCGCCGATGTAGCCGAGCATCGCCGCGTACGTTCCCCAGATGAGGCCGGCGCAGACGTCGGCGACGATGAACCGGCGCCACGGCATCGCGTGCGTGTACCCGGACGAGAACGTGACCGCCGTCCGCCCGCCCGGGATGAACCGCGCGATCACGATGATGTAGAAACCGCGCCGCTCGAGCTGCTCCTCGGCCCACTCGAACCCACGTCGCGCCTTGTCGGAGCGGAACAGCCGCTTCACGGTGTGCTCGCCCGCGTACTTGCCGATCGCGTACGAGATGTTGTCGCCGACGATCGCCCCGCCGGCCGCCGCCGCGATCACGCCGAGGAGCCAGAGATCGCCGCTCGCGGCGAGGTTGCCGGCCGTGATCACGACGCTCTCGCTCGGGACGACCGGGAAGAACGCGTCGATCATCGACACGGCGAAGATCAACGGGTAGCTCCACCAGGCGCCGGAGACCCAATCGGTGAACTGGCTGAACACGGCAGTGCATCCTCGCAGAGGCCAGTCCGGCGATGATGGTGTCATGCATGCGCCGCTCCGCGGAATGCGCGTCCTCGACGTGACGACCTCGATCGCCGGGCCGTACTGCGCCCAGATCCTCGCGGCGCTCGGCGCCGACGTCGTCAAGGTCGAGCGGCCCGACACCGGCGACGACGGTCGGGCCTGGGGACCGCCGTTCTGGAACGGCGAGGGGACGATGTTCCTCTCGGCGAACGCCGGCAAGCGCTCGCTCGCGCTCTCGCTTCGCGACGAGCGCGGGGCCGACGCGCTCCGCCGACTGGCCGACGGCGCCGACGTGTTCCTCCAGAGCCTCCGTCCGGGGCTCGCCGAGGAGCTCGGGCTCGGCCCGGAGGAGCTCAGGGCGCGCAACCCGCGGCTCGTCTACTGCTCGCTCGGTGCCTACGGTCGCGTCGGCCCTCTCGCCCGCGAGCCGGGCTACGACGCCTTGATGCAGGCGGCGGGCGGGCTGATCTCGATCACGGGCGAGCCCGGCCGGCCGGGTGTGCGCGTCGGGTCGTCGCTGATCGATCAGGGGACGGGCACCTGGGCCGCGCTGGGTGTCCTCGCGGCACTGCTCGAGCGCGAGCGCACGGGCGAAGGTGCCCTCGTCGACGTGTCGCTGTACGAGACGGCCGTCGGGTACATCGGCTACCACCTCGCCGGCTACCTCGCGGACGGCACCGTGCCGCGAGGCGAGGGCACGCGCTTCCCGACGATCGCGCCGTACGAGGTCTTTCCGACGGCGGACGGCGAGCTGATGATCGCGGGCGGCAACGACCGCCTGTTCCGCGCGATCTGCGAGGTCGTCGGTCTGCCCGAGCTCGTGGACGATCCGCGCTTCCGGACGAATCCGGACCGCGTGCGCAACCGCGACGCGCTCGTCGCGCTGATCGTCGCTCGACTCGCCGGCGAGACGAGTGTCGAATGGCACCGACGGCTCACCGAGGCGGGCGTCCCAGCAGCACCCGTCGCGGACGTGGCGGACGTCGCGCGCGCGGAGCAGACGCAGGCGCTCGGCATCCTCCAGCATGTCCCCCATCCCCGCATCTCCGATCTGACACTGGCCGGCGTGCCTCTGTCGTTCGACGGCGAGCGGCCGCCCCATCCGTCCGCGCCGCCCGATGTCGGAGCGAACACCGCCGACGTCCTGCGCGAGGCCGGCTACGCGGACGAGGAGATCGCGACGCTCGCGGCGGAGGGAGTGGTGCGCACGTGACGGGTCATCTCTCGGCCTCCTTCAGTGCCACGCTGCGGGTGCACGTGCCGGACAGCCCCGGCTCGTTCGCTCGGCTCGCCCAGGCGATCGGCGACGCCGGTGGCCTCCTCGGCGCAATCGACATCGTCCGCGTCGAGCCCGGCGTGAAGGTCCGCGACGTCACGGTCGAGGCAACGGACGCCGACCATCTCGAGCGGATCGCCGACGCCGTCCGCGCGATCGACGGCGTCGACGTCGAGCACGTCTCCGACCGGACCTTCCTGCTCCATCTCGGAGGGAAGATCGAGATGCGCCCGAAGTCGCCGATCCGCACGCGCGACGATCTCTCGATGGCATACACCCCGGGCGTTGCCAGGATCTCGGCCGCGATTGCCGCCGACCCGAGCGCGGTCTGGACGCTCACGTCGAAGCAGAACACCGTCGCGGTCGTGACCGACGGGTCTGCGGTGCTCGGGCTCGGGAACATCGGCCCCGAGGCGGCGCTCCCCGTGATGGAGGGCAAGGCGGCCCTCTTCAAGGAGTTCGGCGGCGTCGACGCGTGGCCGATCTGCCTCGCGACCACGGATCCCGACGAGATCGTCGCGGCCGTGCAGGCGATCGCACCGGGGTTCGGCGGGATCAACCTCGAGGACATCTCTTCCCCGCGCTGCTTCGAGATCGAGCGTCGCCTCCGCGAGGTGCTCTCGATTCCCGTTTTCCACGACGACCAGCACGGAACGGCGATCGTCGTCCTCGCGGCGCTCCTGAACGCGCTCCGCGTCGTCGGGAAGGAGCTCTCGGATACCCGCATCGTGACGACGGGCGTCGGCGCCGCCGGCATCGCCGTGACCGACATCCTCCTCGCTGCCGGCGCGCAGATGGTGATCGGCTGCGACGAGGGCGGCGCGATCCACCGCGAGCGCACGGGCCTGTCGGCCGCCAAAGCCGCCTACGCGGAGCGCACGAACGCCGCCTGCGAGCGTGGCACGGCTGACGAGCTCCTCGCCGGCGCGGACGTCTTCCTCGGATTCTCCGTTCCGGGGGCGATCAGCGCGGAAGGCGTTGCCCGGATGCGCGACGACGCCATCGTCTTCGCCCTCGCGAACCCAACGCCCGAGATCGCCCCCGAGGAACTGCCGACCGGCAAGGTCGCGGTCGTCGCGACGGGCCGTTCCGACTACCCGAACCAGATCAACAACGTCCTCGCCTTCCCCGGCGTCTTCCGCGGCGCACTGGACGTCCGGGCGTCGGCGATCACCGAGGGGATGAAGCTCGCCGCGTCGCGAGCGCTCGCGGCGGTGATCGCGCCGGACGAGCTCAGCCCCGAGTACGTCGTCCCGAGCGTCTTCAACCGCGAGGTCGCGCCGCTCGTCGCGGCCGCCGTCGCCGAGGCGGCCGAGCAGGACGGCGTCGCCCGCAAGACGCGCGCCTGAGCACGCGTTCCTCCAGACTACGCGGGCTTGCGCTTGGCCGCGAGCTCGGCCCGGAGCGTTCCCATCATCAGCACGACCTCTTCGCGGTAGATCCCGGTCTCCTCTTCCACTCTCTCAGGGTGCCAGCAACCCGCGCAGTGCGCCAGATGGCGCCGGGGGACACGGCCGCTATTGACCGTACTGACGTCGTCGGAACCGCACCCGATGACGGCCGGAGGCCGGCTTCGCCGGCCGGGAGGCCAGCGACGTGTCGCCGTGCCGCAACGCTGAAGGAGGGGGCTCGTGGGGGAACCATGGGTTCCCCCACTCAGCCCTACTCGTAGTGCAGCGCCTCGAGCGGGTTCAGCTTGGCCGCTCTCCGCGCCGGGAAGATCGCCGCGAGAATCCCCACGATGATCGCGGCGATGGTGAAGACGATGACCTGGGCCGTCGGGAACGCGAACTCGAGGAAGTCGACCTTCGCGATCAGGATGCCCGCCAGGATCAGGCCCAGTGCGATCCCGATGAACGCGCCGATCAGCGCGGTGATGACGCTCTCGTGCCGGATCATCCGGCGGGTCTGCCGGCGGGTGAGCCCGATCGCGCGCAGCATCCCGATCTCCCGCGTCCGCTCGAACACGGTGAGCACGAGCGTGTTCACGATTCCGAACAGGCTGACGATCACCGAGAGGGCGAGCAGCACGTAGAGGATGTTCAGGACCGAGTTCAGTCCCGAGATCTGGTTGTCGATGAACTGCTGCCTCGTCTGGACCTTGGCGTTCGGATAGCCGGAGAGCGACTTCTCGAGGGCGGCCACGTTCGCATCGGACTCTCCGCCTGCGACCCTGACGAACGTGTACAGGTCCTGGGGCTGCGGGTTCTCTGCATCCCACGTGGTGGCCGAGATGGTGACCGGCCCGAACGGCGAGCCGCCCGTCGGCGGGTCGAAGATGCCCTTCACCTCGAAGGTGCGGGTCTTCCCGGTGATGAAGGTCACGGGGACGGACGAGCCGACCGCCAGGTTGTGGTCCTTCGCGAAGCCGTCGTCGACGAACGCTCCGTCGGCGCCGAGGTCGGCCATCGTCTGCTGCGAGCCTTCCTTCCACTTCAGCGAGATGACGTCGGGCGCTCCCGGCGTGACCGCGGTCGTGAACTGCCGCTCGCCGAACACGAGCGAGTCGCCGGTGCGGACGCTGCCGACCGCCGTCACTCCCGGGGCCTTCGCGGCCGTCTCGCCGATCGAGATCGGGATCGGCGAGTAGTTGTTCTGCGCGGTGATCGCGTAGTCGGCGACGAAGATGTCGTTCACGGCGCCGCGGAAGGTCTGGGTGATGCCCGCCGCGAGCGTCGCGACGAGCGTCACGAGCGCGAGCCCGATCATCAGCGCCGCTGCCGTGGATGCCGTGCGCTGCGGGTTACGCCGGGCGTTGTCGCGGGCAAGCGTCCCGGCGGCCCCGCCGATCCGGGTCGCCGGCCAGCCGAGGATCCCGGAGAGAACCGGGATGAACGGGGCCGACAGCATCGCGACGCCGACGAAGACGAGCAGTGTCCCGAGGATGAGAAGGATCAGCACCGTCGACGTGCCGTGCGCGAACAGGCCGAGCACGAGCAGCGCGAACCCGAGTGCGGTGATGAGGGCCGCGACCGGCGTCCGGAACCGGTGGAAGCGACCCGGCGGGAGCTCGGCGCCCTCCCGCACCGCCGCGATCGGAGGCACGCGTGTCGCGCGGAGCGCGGGGAAGAAGCTCGCGATCAGCGTGACCACGACCCCGAGCGCCAGGGACACCACGACCGTCCGCGTCTCGAGCGTGATCCCGGCCGCGAGAGTCGCGACGAGCGTCACCAGCGCGAGCCCGATCATCAGCGCGGCCGCAGTCGAGGCAGTGCGCTGCGGGTTCCGCCGGGCATTGTCGCGGGCGAGCGTCCCGGCGGCGCCGCCGATACGGGTCGCCGGCCAGCCGAGGATCCCGGAGAGGACCGGGATGAACGGCGCGGACAGCATCGCGACGCCGACGAAGACGAGCAAGGTCCCGACGATCAGCAGGATCAGCACGGTGGACGTGCCGTGCGAGAACAGGCCGAGCACGAGCAGCGCGAAGCCGATCGCGGTGATGAGGGCCGCGACCGGCGTCCGGAACCGGTGGAACCGGCCGGGCGGCAGCTCGGCGCCCTCGCGGACGGCGGCGATCGGTGGCACCCGCGTCGCGCGGAGCGCCGGGAAGAAGCTGGCGATCAGCGTCACGACGATCCCGAGCGCCAGCGAGATGATCACCGTGCGCGTCTCCAGGAGGATGCCGTTGTTCGGCAGGGTGAACCCGACCGCGTCGAACAACGCGAACAGCCCCTTCGCCAGGCCGAGCCCGAGGAAGAGCCCGACGATCGACGCGAGGATGCCCATCACGAGGGCCTCGAGCACGACCGACACGCGGACCTGGCGTCGCGACGCCCCGAGCGTCCGCAGCGTCGCGAGCTCGCGTGTCCGCTGCGCGATCGTGATCGACAGCGAGTTGACGATGACGAACGCGCCGACGAAGAGCGCGATCAGCCCGAAGGCGAGCAGGAAG
>DASUZN010000175.1:0-8963 GCA_036376855.1 Gaiella sp.
AATCGCGCCGCTTGATCCCCGCCCTTCGGGCGGGGCAGATCCCTGAAGGCGTCCGCTACGCGGCCGCACCGCCTCTTTGCCGTCGACCTGCCTGCTGGTCAAAGCCGTGCAGCGGACGGCGGCACGACGAGGCGGATCGTCGTCAACGCGCCGTCGCGGCGCGCCTCGAACGTCCCGTTGAGCTCGGCCGCCCGCTCCGCGAGCCCGTCGATCACCGCCTGCCGCCGCTCCGGGGCGGCGTCGTCGGAGACGACGAGCTCGACGCCGCCCGGCGCGGTCCGCTCGAGCGTGATCGAGACAGCGGTTGGAGGCCCACGCCTCACCGCCTGGTCGAGAGCCTCGCGAATCACCTGGAAGAGACTCGACCGCGCGCCTTCTCCGAGGTCGGTGTCGGCGATTGCGACCTCGACCGAAGCGCCACGCCGGCCCGCGGTGCGGTCGGCCACCTCGCGGACGGCGGCCGCGAGGCCGACCTCGTCCAGCGTCACGGGCTCGAGCCCGGCGACGATCCCTCGGAGCTCCTCCGCTGCGTCCCGCGCGACGGCCAGCGCCCGGGCCGCGATGCGCTGACCCAACTGCACGTCCCCGTCCTCGAGCGCCGCCACCGCGGCGTCGAGCATCTGCGAGAGGGCCGCGACGTGCTGCACCGGCCCGTCGTGGAGCTGCTCGGCGATGCGCCGACGCTCCGCGCGCTCTGCGAGCAGGCGCTCGCCGACCAGATGCTCGTCGCTCAATGGCCTCAGTCGATCATCGCCTCGCGGAGCGCGATGGCGACCGCCTGGGTGCGGGTTTCCGCCTCGAGCTTCGCGAGGATGTGGCGCACGTGGCTCTTCACGGTCTCCTGCGAGATGAAGAGCTGCTGCGCGACGTCGGCGTTCGACATCCCCTCGGCGAGGAGCTGCAGGATCTCCCGCTCGCGCTGGGTGAGGATCTCCTGCCCGTCGCGTCCCGTCGCCAGCGAGGGGATCAGCGCGGGGTCGACGAAGGTCTCGCCCGCTGCGACCTTCTCGATCGCCTTGAGCAGCGTCTCGTGCGGCGCCTCCTTGAGCACGTAGCCGTGCGCGCCCGACTCGAGCCCGCGCTGGAGGAGCGCCCGCTCGCTGTAGGCGGTGAACACGAGGACGCGCGTGTCCGGGGCGCGGGACGCGATCTCCTCGGTCGCCTCGATCCCGTCCATCTGCGGCATGCGCAGGTCCATGATCACGACGTCCGGGCGGCGGCGCTCGGCGAGCGCGACGGCCGTTTCGCCGTCCGGCGCCTCGCCCACCACGCGGATGTGCGGCGAGCGCAGCAGCGCAAGCCTCAAGCCTTCGCGGACGACCTCGTGGTCGTCCGCGATGAGCACCGTGATCTCGGCGTTCTCCGCCACGGAGTGGCATTCTACGAGGGCGGCGGGACGCCTTCCTCGCGTCACACGGCGAGCGCGAGCTGCTCGGGCTCCGGATCGGGCTCGATCGGCGGCCGTCGCGGCTGCCAGGAGGCGCGCGCGAGCTCGCGGACGGCCTGCCGGACGGGCTCGATCTCCGACGACGAGAGGTATGCGCGGCCGGCGTAGAGCCGCTCGTACTCGGGCAGCAGCTCGGGCCAGTCGCGGGAGAGCGCTTCGAGGAAGTGCTCCCGCGTGCCCGGCCGCAGGTAGAGCAGGTTCGCCCAGATCCCGCTCGCGCCGGAGGCCCGCGCCTCGCGGACGACGTCGGCGAGGAGCGCCGGGTCGTCGGAGAGCCCGGGGAGGAGCGGCGCGAGCGCGACGCCGGTGTCGATTCCGGCGTCGGTGAGGATGCGCACGGTCTCGAGGCGGCGTCGCGGCGGGGCCGTCCCGGGCTCTGTCGCGCGCCAGATGCGCTCGTCGAGCGTGGGAACGGAGAAGCTCACGTGCACCTTCGCCCGCCGTGCCGCCTCCGCGAGCACGTCGACGTCCCGTCGGATCATGGGGCCGCGAGTGATGAGCGAGAACGGCGTGCGCGCCGCGCCGAGCTCGCGGATGCACGCGCGGGTCAGCCGGTACCGGCCCTCGGCCGGCTGGTACGGGTCGGTCGCCGCACCGATCGCGACGCTCTCGCGCTTCCACGACGGCCGCTCGAGCTCGCGCCGGAGCACCTCGGCGACGTTGACCTTGACGCGGATCGAGCGGCCGTAGCGGTCGTCCGACGGTCGGTCGGCGCGCGCCTCGAACGCGCGCACGTAACAGAACGTGCAGCGGTGCGCGCAACCCGTGTACGGGTTCAGCGACCAGTCGAACGGCATCCCCTTGACGCGGTTGAGCGCACTCCGGCACGGCTCCTCGCGGTACGCGACGTCCATCACGCCACCATAGAACATATGTTCGTCAGATGCTCGGCGCTGGGCGTTGCCGAGTTGGTGACCCACCTCGACGAGCCCGTCTCGCTCGTCTTCTGGGTGCCGACGCTGTTCGGGGGCGGCGCGCTCGTCTTGCTCGGCGTGTTTCGCCTCACCGCTCCCGCGTGGCGATCGATTCTGCTCGTCTCAACCGGTGCCGCGGCGGCGTCGCTTGCCACCGCGTGGACGCTCGTCCTCCCGCTCGTCGCGGTCGTGCTCGTCGTACTCGTCGTGCGCGTCCGGTCCGGACCCGCGACGCCCGCGGCCGTGTAGCGACGGCACGGACCTACGTCGAGGCGGAGAGGACCATGCCGGCGGCGACCGTCTCGTTCGTCGCCTCGTCGACGAGGACGAACGCGCCGGTCGTGCGGTTCTCCGCGTAGGCGTCGACGAGGAGCGGCTCCGCGAGGCGGAGACGGATCCGCGCGACGTCGTTCAGAGCGAGCGTGTCGGCCGCGTGGTGGTCGAGCGTCTCGACGTCGAGCACCGACACGACCTCGTCGAGGATCGCGCGGGCCCAGCGCGTCGTGTGCTTGACCGCGAGACTTGCGCCGGTCTGCACGGGGCGTTCGCTCATCCAGCAGACGTTCGCCTCGACCGTCCGGGCGGCGACGGGCTGGTCTGTCGGGCCGCACAGCATGTCTCCGCGCGAGACGTCGATCTCGTCGGCGAGCCGGATGACGACCGACTGGCCGGGGACGGAGACCTCGAGCGGCCCGTCGTGCGTCTCGACCGACACGACCGTGGTGCGCCGGCCCGAGGGGAGGATGACGACCTCGTCGCCCGTCCGCCACTCGCCGCCTGCGACCTGGCCCGCATAGCCGCGGAAGTCGTGGTGCTCGTCGGACATCGGCCTGATCACCCACTGCACCGGGAACCGGCGGTGGGCCACGTCGCGATCGGCGGCGATCTCGATCGACTCGAGCCCCTCGAGGAACGTGCCGCCCGTCCACCACGGCATCCGCTCCGAGGGATCGACGACGTTGTCGCCGGGGAGCGCCGCGATCGGGATCGTCAGCGTGTCGCGCAGGCCGAGACGCCGCGCGAGCTCGACGAGGTCTCGCTGGATCTCGCGGAATCGCGCCTCGTCGAAGTCGACGAGGTCCATCTTGTTCACCGTGAAGACGATGTGGGGAATGCCGAGCATCGACGCGATGGTGGTGTGCCGGTGCGTCTGCTCGATCACGCCCTTGCGCGCGTCGAGAAGCACGACTGCGACGTCGGCGGTCGAGGCGCCGGTGACCATGTTGCGCGTGTACTGGACGTGGCCCGGGGCGTCGGCCAGCTGGAACCGGCGCGTCGGGGTGACGAAGGAGCGGTAGGCGACGTCGATCGTGATCCCCTGCTCGCGCTCGGCGCGGAGCCCGTCGGTGAGGAGCGCGAGGTTGACGTAGCCGTCGCCTCGCCTCTCGCTCGTCTCCTCGACGTGCTCGAGCTGGTCGGACATCACCTGCTTCGTGTCGTAGAGGAGGCGCCCGATGAGCGTCGACTTGCCGTCGTCGACCGAGCCGCACGTGACGAGCCGCAGGAGCTCGCTCGAGGCGGCGTCGCCGATGAGCAGCTCCGCGAGGTCGAGCGTCTCCATCAGAAGTAGCCCATCCGCTTGCGGTCTTCCATCGCGGCCTCGGAGACCTTGTCGTCCGCGCGTGTCTCGCCGCGCTCGGTGATGCGCGTCGCGGCGATCTCGCGTACGACCTCCGGGATCGTCTCCGCCCTCGACCGGACGCCGCCCGTGCAGCTCATATCCCCGACGGTGCGGAACCGTACCCACTCGGTGAACGGCTCCTCGTGGGGGTAGCGCTCGATCACGTCGGAGGCGGCGTAGAGCATCCCGTCGCGCTCGAACACCTCGCGCTCGTGCGAGAAGTAGATCGCCGGCAGCTCGAGCTGCTCGCGCGCCACGTACTGCCACACGTCGAGCTCCGTCCAGTTGGAGATAGGGAAGACGCGCACCTGCTCGCCCTTGCGGATGCGGCCGTTGTAGAGGTTCCAGAGCTCGGGGCGCTGCGCGCGCGGATTCCATTGTCCGAAGTCGTCGCGGAACGAGAAGATCCGCTCCTTCGCGCGCGAGCGCTCCTCGTCGCGCCGTGCCCCGCCGATCGCCGCGTCGAAGCCGTGCTCGGCCATCGCGTCGAGGAGCGTCGTCGTCTGGAGCTGGTTCCGCGACGCACGCGGCCCCGTCTGCTCGACCACGCGGCCCTTGTCGATCGACTCCTGCACCGACGCGACGACGAGCCGCTCGCCGAGCTCGGCGACGCGCCGGTCGCGGAACTCGATTGCCTCGGGGAAGTTGTGGCCGGTGTCCACATGCATGAGCGGGAAGGGGAAGCGTCCCGGCCGGAACGCCTTCTCTGCGAGCCGCAGGAGGACGATCGAGTCCTTGCCGCCGGAGAAGAGGAGCACGGGTCGCTCGAGCTCAGCGGCGACCTCGCGCATGATGTGGATCGCCTCGGACTCGAGCGCGTCGAGGTGTGAGAGGTGGACGAGAGGAGCAGTGGTCGTCATCGGTCGCTGCTCAGGCGTGCAGGCCGCATTCCGTCTTGTCGCCGCCCGCCCAGCGGCCCTGGCGACCGGTCCCGGGCGCCGTGCAGTGCGTGCAGCCGATCGAAGCGTATCCGCGCTCGTGGAGCTCGTTGACGGGGAGGTCGCGCTCGTGGACGTAGGCCCAGACGTCGTCGTCCGTCCAGTCGGCGAGCGGGCTCGCCTTCCAGAGCTCGTGCCGTTCGTCCCAGCCGAGCTTCGGCGTGTCCGCGCGCGTCGGTGACTGGTCGCGGCGCACACCGGTGATCCAGCCGTCCAGGCTCGAGAGAGCGGCGCCGAGCGGACCGATCTTGCGGATCGAGCAGCAGAGGTCGGGGTTCCGCTCCCACAGGGCCTCGCCGTGGATCGCGGCCTGCCTGCCGAGAGAAGGGCCTTCGTAGACCTGGATCGCGATCCCGTACCGGCGCTCGACCTCCCGCCAGACGGCGTACGTCTCGGGGAAGAGCACATGGGTGTCGAGGGCGAAGACACGTGCGCCCGGCTCGCGCTCGAGCAGCATGTCGAGGAGGACGCTCTCCTCCTTCTGGAAGGAGCAGGCGAGCGCGACGTTGGGGTGGAGCGCCTCGAGGATCGTCTCGACGACCTGCTCGGCCGTGAGCGCCTCGACGTCGGTCTCGCCGACGAGGTCTGCGACGCTTCGCTCCATCGCAGCGAACGGTACCAACATCAGCGATGTTTATTGATGCCATTAGCGAATATTCGATGTCCGAGCGACAATATGCACGACCGGAGCGCGAGACGACGTTGTCGCTTCCCTGCAGGCATGCGAAGTTTCGGCACCTCGACACCCTCAACGCCCGGCGTAGGCGGAAAACGGTGTCAGACACCGATCTCTGTCAAGATGGCCGTTCCGGCCCTGGCGCGGACAGCGGCGCATAGGGTTGCTCCATGGACGAGCTCGACGCGGGGATCCGCCGTGTGACGCTGCCGCTGCCGGCACGTCCAGGGCACGTCCACTCGTATCTCCTGCCGGGCGACGACGGCTGGACCATCGTCGACACCGGGCTGGGGCTGCCGGACGCGAAGGATCGCTGGGCGAGCGAGCTCGCGGAGCTTTCCGGCCCGGTCACGCAGATCGTCGTCACCCACTTCCATCCGGACCACGTCGGAGCGGCGGCGGATCTCGTCGAGCTCACGGGGGCGCCCGTCGCGCAGGGACGTGTCGACTACGAACAATGCCGCCTCGTCTGGGGCGGGAGCGGCTGGGCGGACGTGCTCGTCGACTGGTTCCGCCGTCACGGCGTGCCCGACGAGGTGATGCGCGAGCTGATCGAGCAGGGCGCCCTCTGGCGGCCGTTCATCCGCTTCCACCCCGATCCGCGGCTCCTCGATCCCGGCGACCACGTCGCCGGATGGCGCGCGGTCGGGGCGCCCGGCCACGCCGACGGCCAGCTGATGCTCGTCCGCGACGACGTGCTCGTCGCAGCCGACCACGTGCTGGATCCGATCACTCCGACCGTCGGGCTGTGGCCGCGAAGCCGCCCCGACCCGCTCGGCGACTATCTCGACGCCCTCGAGGCGACGATCGCCCTCGACGCCCGTGTGGCGCTGCCCGGCCACGGCGAGCCCATTCCGGACCCGGGCGCCCGCGCGCAGGCGCTGATCGCCCACCACGCCGGGCGTCTGGCCGCGACGGCGGCTGCGCTCGGCGACGAGCCGCGCACGGGCTACGACGTCTCCTTCCCGCTCTTCGGAGACGACCTGAAGCCGTCGGCCCGCCGCTTTGCCGTGGCCGAGACGCTGTCGCACCTCGAGCGGTTGGTGATCGAGGGCGCCGCGCACCGTCACGAGGACGTCGGCAGCGTTACCTATACTGCGCGTTGAGTGGACGGCGAGCTACCGCCCAGTACCCGGGCCCCGGGATGCGGGGCGACCATCCTCCCCTGTAGAGCGTCATGAGCGACGTCTGGCGTCTCTTCGTCGTGCTCGCGCTCGTGCTCGGCAACGCGATCTTCGTCTGTGCCGAGTACGCGCTCATCACCGCGCGGCGGACGCGGCTCGAGGAGCGTGCGGAAAACGGAAACCGCCGCGCGCGCACCGCGCTGCGGATGATGGACGAGCCCGTGCGGTTCATCTCGACCGT
Source organism: Gaiella sp. (assembly GCA_036376855.1). Lineage (GTDB taxonomy): Bacteria > Actinomycetota > Thermoleophilia > Gaiellales > Gaiellaceae > Gaiella. The sequence goes on from DASUZN010000175.1 coordinate 6,962, forward strand.
GCAGGTCGGGATCACCGTGCTGGGCATCGCGCTCGGCGTCGTCGGCGAGCCGCTCGTCTCGCGCTACCTCGACTTCCTTCCGCGCGGCGTCGCGTTCGTCGTCTCCTTCGCCGTGCTGACGTACCTGAGCGTCGTGCTCGGCGAGCTCGTGCCGAAGGCAGTCGCGCTGCAGAAGGCCGAGATGCTCGCGCTGGTCCTCGCCGTCCCGATCGACCTGCTCTCGCGCGGGTTCGCACCGGTCGTGTGGGTGTTGCAGCACTCCTCGAACGCCGTCCTGCGCGTGCTCCGGGTCAAGCCGGCGCCTGCGGGGATGATGGCGTTCACGCGAGAGGACATCCGGCAGTCCGTCGCCGCGGCCGAGGATGTCGGCGAGATCCAGACCGCGGAGGAGGAGATGCTCTACAAGGTCTTCGACTTCGCCGAGAAGGAGGCCGCGGACGTGATGGTGCCGCGTCCCGACGTCTTCGGGCTCTCGGTCGACCTGCCGCCCGAGGAGGCGCTCCGCCTCGTCCTCGACAACCCGTACACGCGCTACCCGGTCTATCGCGAGTCACTCGACCACATCATCGGCATCCTCCACATCCGCGCACTCGTCTCCGCGCTCAACGACCAGAGCATCGCCTCGGTGAAGCTCGAGGAGCTCCTGCTCCCCGCCTACGTCGTGCCCGAGACGAAGGACCTCGGGGCGCTGCTCGCCGAGTTCCGCAAGACGAACCAGCATCTCGCGGTGGTGGTCGACGAGTACGGCGCGACGGAGGGAATCGTGACGCTCGAGGACCTGCTCGAGGAGATCGTCGGCGACATCGAGGACGAGTTCGACCTTCCGAACGAGTCGGTCGAGCGGGTCAGCGAGACGACGGTGAGGATCGACGGCTCGTTCACGATCGACGACTTCAACGAGGAGTTCGGCACCGAGCTCGACACCGAGGACTTCCACACCGTCGCCGGCTTCGTCTTCGGCACGCTCGGACGCGCGCCGGACGTCGGAGACGAGGTCGCCGACAAGCACCTCCGCTTCCTCGTCCTGGAAACGAACGGCTCGCGGATCCAGAAGCTCGAGATCGAGTTCCTCCCCCCGCCCGTCGGGGCGGACGACACGCCGGAAGCAGCCTGATAGGCCCGGAAAATGCGATGCGCGTGCGCGACGCATTTTCCGGGCGGGTTCGTGTAGAGGCCGCTCTTGCACTCCCCGCTCAGACACCGGGACTTCTCCCTCTATCTCGGTGCGACGGTTGCGACGGCATTCGCGATCGAGATGTCGTTCGTCGCGGTCGGCTGGCAGGTCTATTCGATCCACCGTGACCCACTCGACCTCGGGATCGTCGGGCTCGCGATGTTCCTGCCGCTTCCGCTTCTCGCGCTGCCGGCCGGCCACCTCGCCGACCGATACCCGAGGCGCACGATCCTCATCGTCGCGATCGCAATCGACGCGGTCGTCGCCGTCGGGCTGCTGCTCGTCACGCGCGGCGGGGCGTCCCAGACCTGGCCGTTCTTCGCGCTCGCCTTCGGAACCGGTCTCGCCTCGGCGCTCGGCGGCCCGGCCGGCCGGGCGCTCACCCCCTCGCTCGTCCCGCAGGATGTCCTCGTCAAGGCGTTCGCGCAGCGCTCGATCGCATTCCAGCTGTCGGTGATCGGCGGGCCGGCGCTCGGCGGCCTGCTCTTCGCGCTCCATCCCGAGCTCGTCTACGCCGTCTCGTCGGTGTTCTCGCTCGTCGCGCTCGTGGCGATCGTGCTGATGCACGCGGGCCGCGACGGCGCGGGCGCGGGATCACCCGACCTCGCGAGCGTCCTCGGCGGTGTCCGACTCGTGCGGCGGACGCCCGTGCTCCTCGGCGCAATCTCGCTCGACCTGTTCGCGGTCCTCTTCGGCGGCGCGGTGGCGCTCCTGCCGGTGTTCGCGCGGGACGTGCTCGACGTCGGCCCGGCGGGGCTCGGGATCCTGCGCGCGGCGCCCGCCGTCGGAGCCCGGTGCGCTGCGGCCGTCATGACCCGTCGGCCGCTG
>DASUZN010000176.1:0-5496 GCA_036376855.1 Gaiella sp.
AGGGAGGAGGCCGTGCCCGAGCCGGCGGACACCGTAACCGAAGCCCAGTCGCCGTTCGCCGTGAACAGCCGCTCGAGGCCTGCTCCGGTCCAGCGCCAGAGGTCGACAGGGTTCGGGTGGTAGACCATCGCGCCGTGCGTCGACAACAGGACGCGACCGCCGGGCCGCGTCACGCGCGCGAGCTCGCGGATGCCCTGCGCGGGGTCGTCGACGTGCTCGAGCACCTGGGCGCAGAGAACGACGTCGAACGACGCGTTGTCGGCGGGGATCGACTCGATGACGCCCTCGAGCGACGCGCGCGGGTTGTCCCACGTGTCCATTCCGACCACCTCACGCACGTGGGGCTGGAACAGGGAGAGGTAGGGCATCTCGCCGCAGCCGACGTCGAGCAGTCGGTACGGCCCGAGGTCGGTGCCCGCGCGTGCCGCCTCCGCCGCCAGCCAGCGGGCGAGCGGCGCGCGGACGGCGTAGGTCGGCATCGAGAGAGGCGGGTCGAGGCGGGCGTCAGTCACGGACGGTTACCAAGCCGAATGCGATCCACGTCAGTGCCTCGAGCGGAAGCCCTGCCACGAGCCCGATCCCGGTCCAGACGCCGGCGACGACGCAGAGCCAGCCGAGGCCGACGAGCGGCACCGGCGACGTGCGGAGCCCGCGCACCGCGGCGGCGACGCCCGCGGCGGCGAGACCGAGCAGGAAGACGATCCCCGCGATCCCGAGGTCGGCCGCGACCTGGAGGTAGAGCATCTGGATCCCCCACGGGTTTTGGGGCGAGGGGAAGGCCTGATCGGGCTCGCCCGGGAAGCGCGCGCGCGCGTCGTCGAGGAACGGCGCATACGCCCACTCCTCGCTCGAGGCCTGCCAGCCGACGCCGGTCACCGGGCGGTCGAGCCAGATCCGGCCGCCGATGTACGCGAGGAGCGTGCGGTGCGCGTAGCTCTCGATACCGGTGTCCGCTGTCCGCTCGCGGAGCCCGATGAACTCGGCGAAGCGCTCGATCGTGTCCGCGCGCATGGTCGCGGTCCCGGCGGTGACGAGGAGCGTGACGCCGACCAGCGCGAGGGCGCGGCGGCCGCGGAGCGCGGAGACGGCGCGTGCGCCGAGAAGCACCGCGGCGAGGGCGAGCCAGAGCCCGAGCACGGCCGTCATGGCACCGGACAGGATGACCCCGAGCCCACCGGTCGCGAGGGCCACGACCGACCACCGTCTCCCGGCCGGCCGGCCGTCGCCGAGCGCGACCCCGATCGAGCCGACGACCAGGGCCGCGCCGGAGAGCGCCGCGAGATCGTGGATCCCGACGAAGGACGGCTCCCGCTGCCCCGGTCGCTTCCCTTCGAACTCGGCGACGATCCCCAGGAACTGGAGCAGACCCCACGAGGTCGCGGCGACGCTCCAGGCGACGAAGGCGCGGACGACCGGGACGACGTCGACGCTCGAGCGGACGAGCATCACGGTCGCGGGCAGGAGTGTCGCGTACCAGCCGAACTTCGCAAGGCTGATCGCGTGGCGCGTGAGGTCGTACTCCTCGCCGAGGAGCGACGGCGTCGCGAGCGAGACGGCGCAGACGAGGAGGAACGCGGCGGCGAGCGCGAGGACGACCCGGGCGCCGACGAGAGGCTGCCAGCCCTCGCGGCGACCCCGCAGCGCCGCCGCAGCGAGCACGCAGGCGATCGCCGCGTCGGCGAGCGTCACGTCGACCGACGTCGAGCCGACACCGAGCGAGGCGCTCGGCTGGTAGGTCGCGTGGAGGAAGAGGAACGGGACGGCAACCGCGAGGACGAGCGTCTCCGTCGCCGCGTCGCCTGCGAGCGCCCGCACGATCCCGGTCGCCGGGGTCGCCCGGGGGAGCGGCTCGGCCGTCACCCGGCGGACTGTAGCGAGGGCCACGGCCGCCCCTACACTGACTCCCCACGATGGCTCCGAGCATCTTCCGGCGCCGGTCTGCGACCGCAGCCGGGCTCTATCTCTCGGTGGCCCTCGGCATCCTGGGCACGATCGCCGCGGCGCGGATGCTCGGGCTCGCCGACTTCGGGCGCTTCGCGACGGTGATGGCGGTCGTCGGTCTCGCGCAGACGCTTCTCGACCTCACCGTCGAGGAGAGCCTCACGAAGTTCGGGTTCCGGTACGTCGCCGCGGAGGACTGGGGGAAGCTGCACCGTCTCTTCCGGCGCGCTCTCGAGGTCAAGCTCGTGGGCGGCGCGCTCGCGTCGCTCGTGATCCTCGCCATCGCGCCGTTCGCGGACACGCTGTTCGGGACGGACGGCCTCACGGCGCCGATGGCCGCCGCCGCGGCGATCCCCTTCGTCGCCGCTCCGGAGAACGTCTCCGCGAGCGCCCTCCTCCTCCGCGGCCGCTACGACCTGCGCGGCGGGCTGCTCTCGGTGACGATGGGCATCCGGCTCGTCGCGATCGTCATCGGCGCGTCGATCGGCCTCACTGCCACGCTCGGCGCGCTCGCGATCGGTCAGATCCTCGCGACGGCAATCGTCGGCACCGCAGGTGCCTCGGCCCTGCGGCGGTTCCCGCGCAGCGAGCAGCGCGCGCTCGGATCCGACCGGCGCGAGATCTTCTCGTTCGTCGCTCAGTCCAGCGTCGCGACGGGCGTCATCTCGCTCAGGTCGGCGCTGACGCCCGTCCTGCTCGGCGTCGTCGCGGGAACGACCCAGGTCGGCTACTACCGCGTGGCGCTGGCACCGCAGAGCGGCTTCTCGGCGGCGAGCGCGCCGGTGCGCCTCGTGCTGCTGACCGAGCAGACCCGCGACTGGGAGCACGGACGGGAGGGGAACGTCCTGCGCGGCCTGCGGAGCTACACGCTGGCGGCGCTCGGCGTGGCCGCGGTCGCGGTGCCGGTCTTCCTCGTCGCGATGCCCTGGCTCGTCCGCGTCGTGTTCGGGTCGGAGTACCTCCCGGCGGTCGACGCGGCCCGGATCGTGCTGATTGCCGCCGCGATCCAGCTCGTCCTCGGCTGGTCGAAGTCGCTGCCCGTGACGGTCGGCCGCCCGCACCTGCGGATCGTCACCCACGGGATCGAGACGCTCGTGCTGCTCCCGCTCGTCGTCGTGCTCGGCGACCGCTGGGGTGTGACCGGCGCGGCGGTCGCATTCCTCGTCTCGACGCTCGTGTTCGCCGCGACCTGGGCGGTCGTGCTCGTGCGGCTGCGGGCGGAGCTGCGCGCGACGGGGCGCGTCGGCGCGCCGCGGGCGGCCGGCTCGTGAAGGTCGTCGTCGTCACGGGCATCTGGCCGCCCGACGTTGGCGGGCCGGCGAGCCATGCCCCCGCGCTCGCCGCGGCGCTGCTCGAGGCGGGTCATACGGTCGAGGTCGTGACGACGGCCGAGCAGGCGCCGGCGCCACGGCCGTATCCCGTGCGCTGGGTCGCGCGCGGCCGCCCGGCGCCACTCCGTCACGTGGCGGTCGTGCGCGAGGTGCGGCGCGCGGCGCGCGGCGCCGAGCGTGTCTACGCGACGACGATGGTGCGTCGCGCCGCGCTCGGCGCGGCGCTCGCGCGCCGCCCGCTCGTGGTGAAGCTCGTCGCCGACGAGGCGTACGAGCGGCCGCGGCGCACGGGCCGGTTCGCCGGGACGCTCGAGCAGTTCCAGACCGAGAGCGGAGGGCTTCGCGTCCGGTTCCTCCGCACGACGCGCACCGCGGCACTCCGTCGCGCGCGCCGCGTCCTCGTGCCGAGCGCGTACCTGCGCGCGATCGCGCTCGGATGGGGGCTCGACCCCGCGCGCACGGCGGTGATCCCGAACCCCGCGCCCGAGGTACCGGTGCATCCAACACGGGAGGAGGCGCGCCAGGCGTTCGGTATCGAGGGCTTCGCGCTCGGCGTCGCCGGTCGGCTGACGGCGCAGAAAGCGCTCGGAGACACGCTCGAGGCACTCGCGCGGGTTCCGGGCGCGGCGCTCCTCGTCCTCGGCGACGGACCGGAGCGGGCGGCGCTCGAGCGTCGCGCCGCCGAGCTGGGCGTGTCGAACCGCGTCCGGTTCCTCGGCGCCGGGACGCGTGACGACGTGATCGCGCTGTTTCGGGCCGTCGACGCCGCGCTGCTGACGTCCGCCTGGGAGAACCTCCCCCACACGCTGCTCGAGGCGCTCGCCGCGGGAACGCCGGTGATCGCGACGGCGGTGGGCGGGATCCCGGAGGTCGTTCGCGACGGTGAGAACGGCCTGCTCGTCCCGCCGCGCGACGCCGCAGCGATCGCCTCCGCGATCGACCGCCTCGTCCACGACGGCGCGCTTCGCGCGTCGCTCGCAGCCGCAGCCGCGCCGTCGGTCGAAGAGCTGGCCGAGCCGCGTATCCTGGGCCGGATCGTGCAGGCGATCGTTGGCGAGGACGACGCGTGAAACCGCGCGTCCTGATGGTCGGGCGCACGCGCTACCGGCTGCCGCTGAACGGGTCGCTCGAGCGGAAGTTCGCGGCGCTCGAGGAGCGGCTCTCGCTGCGGGTCCTCGCCTCCGCGCCGCGGGACGCCTCCGGCGGCGATGGCAGGTTCGCGTTGCAGCGCGGCGCGCCGATCGCCGCGCTCGACGGGCCGCTCTTCTATGGAGCGCTCCCCGCCCGCATTGCCCGCGAGTTGCGTCACCGTCCTGCCGACGCGATCCTCGCCCAGAGCCCGTACGAGGCGCTCGCCGCGCTGGCCGGGCGGAAGCTCGCGCGGAGCGACGCCGCCGTCGTCGTCGAGATCCACGGCGACTGGCGGACGTGGTCGCGCCTCTACGGGTCGCGCGCGCGGGCCGTGGTGGCGCCGCTCGCCGACCGTGCGGCTCTCGTCGCAATCCGCAGCGCCGACGCGGTGCGGACGCTCTCGCCGTTCACGAGCGGCATCGTCCGGGAGGCGGGGGTCGAGCCGGCCGGGGTGTTCACGACCTACACCGAGCTCACCGCCTTCTCCGAGCCTCCCGTGGCGCCGCTGCCCGAGCGGCCCGTCGCGCTCTTCGTCGGCGTGCTCGAGCGCTACAAGAACATCCATGCGATCGCGGACGCCTGGCGGCTCGCCGCCCCTCGCGTCCCCGACGCGCGCCTGCGCATGGTCGGCGACGGGCGTCATCGCGACGTCGCCGAGGCACTCGTCCGCGATCTCGCGGGACAGGTCACGTGGGATTCGCGACTCGAGACGGCGGACGTCGTGGAGGCGTTCGACGACGCCTGGCTCCTCCTTCTCGCCTCGCGCTCCGAGGGGACGCCGCGGGTGGTGCTCGAGGCGCTCTGCCGCGGGCGCGCCGTCGTCGGCGCACGGGCCGGCGGCATCCCGGACGTCGTCCGGGACGGAGAGACGGGGCTTCTCGTCGACCCCGACAACCCCGCCGAGATCGCCGACACCCTCGTGCGGCTCCTTTCCGATCGCGCGCTGACGGAGCGCCTCGGCGCCGGCGGCCGCGCACTCTCGGCCGAGTGGACGTATACGGCAGACGAGTACGCCGACCGCGTCGTCGAGCTCGTCGGTCGCGCCGTGGAGGCCAGGCGCGGATGAGGCTCGTGGTCGTCACGCAGCAGGTCG
>DASUZN010000177.1:0-2677 GCA_036376855.1 Gaiella sp.
GCGACCGGATCGCCGCGCTCGATGCGCTTCGCGAGCTGCACCTCCTGCGCTGCGTTCAGAAGCTTGTGCCGGCCGACGTCCGCGAGGAACAGCTGGAGTGAGTCGGCGGCGCCGGAGAGCGACTCGCTCGCCCACACAGCCGCCTCGGCCGCCTCCTTCGCCTTCTCTTCCTCGGTGTCGATCGGCGCGCCGATCTCGAGTCCCATCGCCTCGAGCTCGCGCGTGATCTGCTCGACCTCCTCCGACCCGAGCTCCTGCTCGGTGACAAACCCTTCGAGCTCGGCCGGGTCAACCCAGCCACGCTCCTCGGAGCGTTCCACGATCGCCTTCAGCTGCTCTGTCTCGAACAGTTCGATGAGCTGGTTCTGCGTCAAAGCCGGTGTGTCAGTCCTTTCGCTGCCTCGGCGGGGCACAATCTCCCTGACTCTACGCGCGATTCTCCGTCTATCCACGTGATCGGGGCGACAAACCGTGTCACAAACGCTCAACGCGTGCGTCAGATGCCGTATTCCTCGTCCCGATGCTTCCGTCGACCCTTTCCTGACATGGTACGACGGCCGCTGGATGCGCGTGTTAGCGCCGCGTTCGCGTTCGGCGACGCGGTTGCGCAGGCCCTTTCGCGCGACGCTCGGCGAGGAGCTCGAGCGCCCGCTCGAGCGTCAACGCCTCGACGTCGTCGCCGCGGCGCAGGCTCGCATTCGTCTCACCGTCCGTGACGTAGGGCCCAAAACGGCCGTCCTTCACGACGAGCGGCTTGCCGCTCGACGGATCGGGTCCGAGCTCCTTGAGCGGAGGCTTGGGAGCGCCGCGCCCGCGCCGTTGCTTCGGCTGGGCGAGGATCGTCTCCGCCTCGGAGACGGTGAGCGTCAGCAGCTGCTCCTCCGACTCGAGCGAACGGGTCTCCGGCCCGCGCTTCACGTAGGGGCCGTAGCGGCCGTTCGAGACCACGATCTCCTGGCCGTCCGATCCTTCGAGCGCCCGGGGAAGCGTCAAAAGCTGCTCGGCCTCGGCGAGCGTCACCTTCTCGGGGCTCATCGTCGCGAAGAGTGACGCGGTGCGTGGCTTGCCCTCGGAGCCCTCGGGCAACACCTCGGTCACGTACGGCCCGTAGCGACCGACCCGCGCGACGACCTCGAGACCTGTCTGCGAATGCGTGCCGAGCGACCGCTCCGCCCCCGACGGGGTCGCGAGCAGCTCGGCCGCGTGCTCCGCCGTCAGCTCGTCGGGCGCCAGGTCGTCGGGGACGCTCGCCCGCTCGTCACCGCGCTCCAGGTAGGGACCGTAGCGGCCGACCCGCACGACGATGTCCGAGCGCGGGATCGCGATCGAGTTCACCTCGCGCGCGTCGATTCCCTCGAGGTGGTCGGTCACGAGCGCGCGCAGGCCCGGGTCGCCGTCGCCGAAGTAGAAGCGCCTGAGCCACGCGACGCGTTCCTCGTCGCCGGCGGCGATCCGGTCGAGGTCGTCCTCGAGCCGGGCCGTGAAGTCGTAGTCGACGAGCCGTTCGAAATGGCGCTCGAGCAGCTGGGTGACCGCGAAGGCTAGGAACGTCGGAACGAGCGCGGTGCCCTTCTTGTAGACGTAGCCGCGATCGAGGATCGTCCCCATGATCGAGGCGTAGGTCGACGGGCGCCCGATCCCGCGCTCCTCGAGCGCCTTCACGAGGCTCGCCTCGGTGTACCGCGCCGGCGGGCTCGTCTCGTGGCCTTGCGGCTCGAGCTTCGACGCCGTGAGCACCTGGCCGACCTCGAGTGCAGGCAGCCGCCGCTCCTCGTCCTCCTCTGCCGGCTCGTCGCGGTCGGAGGCGTACGCGAGCATGAAGCCGGGGAACGTGATCACCGTGCCGCTCGCGCGGAAGGTCGCCTCGTTCCCGTCCACGGCCGTCGCACCGAGCTCGATCGAGACGGTCTGCCCGGCCGCGTCCTTCATCTGCGAGGCGATCGTCCGCTTGAAGATGAGGTCGTACAGTGCGAGCTCGTCGCGGTTGAGCTCTCGGGCGAGCTCGGCGGGCGTCCGGAAGACATCCCCGGCCGGCCGGATCGCCTCGTGTGCCTCCTGCGCGTTCGCGACGGCGCGCTCGTAGCGCCGTGGCTCGGCGGGCACGGTCTCTGGGCCGTGCTCACGCTTGGCGTGGGCGCGCGCGGCCTTGAGCGCGGCGTCGGAGAGCGTCACCGAGTCGGTGCGCATGTACGTGATGTGCCCGTTCTCGTACAGCCGCTGCGCGAGGCTCATCGTCGTCTGCGACGAGAAGCGGAGCTTGCGGCTCGCCTCCTGTTGCAGCGTCGAGGTGCGGAACGGCGCTGCCGGCCGACGCGTGTAGGGCTTCTCGTCGACCTTGCCGACGGTGAACGGCCGTCCCTCGAGGCCTGCGGCAAGGGCTCGGGCCTGCTCCTCGTCGAGGACGAGAACGGCCGACCCCGCCGCTCCTGTCTCGCCGAAGTCGCGACCCTGGGCAATGCGGGTGCCACCGAGCGCGACGAGCCGTGCCTCGAAGGCCCCCGGCTCGAACGTCCCGACGACGTCCCAGTAGCTCGCCGCGACGAACCGCATGCGCTCGCGCTCGCGCTCGACCACGAGACGGGTCGCAACCGACTGGACGCGCCCGGCGGAGAGACGCGGCATGACCTTCTTCCACAGCACCGGCGAGACCTCGAACCCGTAGAGCCGGTCGAGGATG
>DASUZN010000178.1:0-2373 GCA_036376855.1 Gaiella sp.
CGACGTACGCGGTTCACGGGAAGTTCTTCTGCTTCCATCGGAGTCCGCGGCCCGACGCGGTCGACCCTGAGACGGGCGAGCGGCTGACCGACGTGCTCGTCTTTCGCGTCGCGGACGTGGGCGAGAAGGAGGCGATCCTCCAGGACGATCGCGGCGTGTTCTTCACGACGCCGCATTGGAACGGGTACAACGCGGTGCTGCTCCGGATCGCCGATCTCGATCAGGTCGACCGCGAGGAGCTGGGGGATCTCGTGGCCGGCGCTTGGCTGACGCGCGCGCAGAAGCGCGTCGCGAAGGCCTGGCTCGCGGAGCAGGGGATCGAGGAAGACGGGCGAGGCTGAAGCCACGCCCCGCTCCACCGGACGCGTCGGGCCGGGCAACCCTACAAGTCGTCAGCCGAGGCGCCCTCGTATCCCGCGCGCAGACATGTCACACTCGTCACGAACGCGGAAGATCGCGGCGTGGTCTTCCGTCTCGTGGGGGAAGCTGCCGCAGCCTGCGGCGCGACACGAAGGGAGGCCCCATGCAGGGCACTGGGACGGGCGCAGCGGCGATGCTCGTCGGCTCGGCCGAGGACGTAGAGGGACGTCCGGACGCCGCCACGATCACGCTCGAGCGCGAGGAGATCGAGGAGGCGCTCGCCTCCGACGAGCCGCTCGACCTGATCCTCTCGGTCACGGCGGACGAGACCGAGCCGCGCGACGTGCGAGTCACCTGGCAGCGTGAGGACCTCGAGACGGTGCTCGGGAAGGTCGAGACCGGGCCGGTGACGTTCTCGTTCGACCGCGCCGAGCTCTACCGGGCGCTCGAGCATCCGGACTTCGAGGGCCACGGCATGCGCGAGATCGTGCTGCTCGTGGCGGCAGCGTCGTCCTCCGCAGCGCTGATGGCGTCGACGGCGTCGGCCCAGGTGCCCGACGCCGGGGGAGGCGGCGCCATTGGAGCCGTGATGGACGCCTCCGGCGGCGGCACCACCGGAGCCGTCATGGACGCGAGCGGCGGCGGCACCACCGGCGCCGTCATGGACGCAGCGGGCGGCAGCGGCGGCGCGGGAGCGGCCGTCGTTCCCGGCCACGGAGAGGCGGCGACGGCAAGCGGCCTCGAGGCAGCGGCCACGCCTGTCCCGGGACACGCCGAGGCTGGCACGGCGAGCACCCTCGCCGCGTCGACGGCGATCCACGACGAAGCGGGCGCAACCGCACGCGGCGTCGGCCAGACGATCCCCGGAAACGACGAGGCCTCGCTCATCGCACGCGGCATCGACCCTGCGATCGCCACCGCGATCGGCAGCGGCGACGCCACGACGGCGCGCGACCTCGCGACCCCGGCGACGCCCGCCTCGGGCACGTCGTTCGACCTGCCGTCGATCGACGCAGGCACGGCGGCGGTCGTCGGTGGGCTGGCGGGGGCCGGCCTGCTCATCCTCGGCGGAGCGTTCGCTGCGCGGCGGCAGCGCGTCACGCCGGTCTGACCCGGGGAGCTCGTCGGAGGGCCGCTGTGCGGCGGCGGCCCTCCGACGTGGGCCCGAGGTATGGCGTCGGAAGTGGAGCTCAACCATGCTGTGGGCCAAACCGTGCGACGACCACCGCCGAGGTGAGAAAGTTCGAGCGAGAGGCCGGCGCCCTCGTCCGCTCCGTCTCGAAGAAGACGCAGGCGAGCTGCCGGATCGAGGCCTAGATGGTTGATCTCAGCCGGAACGGCGCGTGCGCCACCGCGACTCGAGCGTCGCGACGTCGAGCTGCTCGGCGGCGTCGAGCGCCTTCCAGGCGGCCTTGCGCGTGTCCTTGCCGATCGCGCTGCGAAACACCCATTTGCGAACGAGCCGTCCGAGCGGAAGGTCGTCGGCGGCGGAGGGCGTGCGGCGCGGCGACAGGTAGAGCGAGAGCGTGAGCCGCTTCACGAGCGCCGGGTCGGCGGGTCGGCCTGTCTCCTGCTCGAGCCTGTAGGCGACGAGCGAGCCGAGGACGCGTACCTCACGGACGCCGGCGCGGAGCGTCACGACGAGCGAGGCGGTCGTGCTCGCGACGAGCACCCAGGGAACCCGAGGGAGGAACCGTGAGCCACGCGCAAGCGTGCGCACGATCGGCGTCGCGATCACGGCCACCCGCTGGACGCGGTCGGTGACGTCTTCGGCATCGTCGTCCAGGGCGATGAGCCGCTTGCCCTCGGCGGCGGAGGTGACCCGGTCGGGGCTCAGCAGGATCCGGTCGATCAACTGGTCGAAGAGCCCGCCGACGGCGTCCAGCAGCCTGCGATCGCGTTCCGGCTCCGGATCGGGGAGGCGTGTCGCGAGCGTCCCCTCGTGCAACTCGGGAAGCTTCGTCGCCATCTAGGGCGCCACGGTCCGGCGACCGGCGACCAGGTAGAGCGGCG
>DASUZN010000179.1:0-2922 GCA_036376855.1 Gaiella sp.
GTCCGTCGACAAGGTGAACGTCCTCCACACCTCGCGGCTCTGGCGCGACGTCGTCACCGAGATCGGAACGGGCGAGTACCCCGACGTCCCCCTCGACCACGCCCTCGTCGACTCGTTCGCGATGACGATCGTGAACGCACCGGAGACGATCGACGTCGTCGTCACCGAGAACACCTTCGGCGACATCCTCTCGGATGTCGCGGCAGCGGTCACCGGCGGGCTTGGTCTCGCCGCGTCGGCCTCACTCGGCGACGAGGGCCCAGGCGTGTTCGAGCCGGTGCACGGCTCGGCGCCGCAGATCGCCGGCCGTGGGATTGCGAACCCGGCCGCGATCCTCCGCTCTGTTGCGCTGATGCTGCGCCACGGCCTCGGCCGGCCCGACGACGCGGACGCGCTAGAGCTGGCGGTCGACGAGACGCTCCGCGAGGTGAAGACTGCCGATCTCGGCGGCACCGCGAGGACGCGCGATGTCGGCGACGCCGTGCTGGCGCGGATCGGCTGAGCCCGGCATGACCCCAGACGACAACACCGTCGCCTACCCCGGCCGCGAGGGAGCGCACAGCGCCGCCGCCTGCGACCGCCTCTTTCCCGCAGCGCGCCTCGTCGCCCAGGCGTCCTTCCACGATGTCGTCGACGCAGTCACGGAACGGGTGTGCACGTACGGCGTCCTCCCGATCGAGAGCTCGCTCGTCGGCCCCGTCAACGAGACGCACGACCTCCTCTACGACTCGGCGCTCTCGATCGTCGCGGAGGCGATCCTCCCGATCCGCCACTGTCTCGTCGGGCCTGCGGAGCTGCCGCTCGAGGACATTCGCGAGATCCGCTCGCACGCCGTGGCGCTCGACCAGTGCCGACGCCTGCTCGCCTCCATGCCGTGGGCGACCGCCGTCGTCGCGGCGACGACGGGCGACGCGGCCGCGGCGGTTGCGGAGCTGGGGGAGCCGTCGGTCGTCGCGATCGCGAGCGTCCGTGCAGCGCGGATGCACGCCCTGGCGGTGATCGCGGACGATGTGGGCGACCACGCGGCGTACACGCGGTTCGCGGCCCTCGCTCCGTACACGCGCCTCGACCGCCGCCACGGCGAGTGGCGCACGGCCCTGACGTTCGAGACCCACCACCGCCCGGGGGCGCTCCACCACGCGATCGAGCCGCTCGCGCGCCGCTCGATCGACATGGTGCAGCTCGTGTCCCGCCCGATTCCCTCCCGGCCGTTCGACTACCGGTTCGACTGCGTGCTCGGCGGGCACCCGCTCGACGAGGAGGTCGCCGCCGCGCTGGCCGAGATGCAGGTCGCGACCGCGCGGCTCCGCGTCTTCGGCTCGTACCGGGCGGATCGTGACGAGGGCTGGGAGACGGTCGCCGCATAGCGTGGAGGAACCCATGGTTCCCGCACGAGCCCCTCCTTCCGGCTCCTGGCACAGGAAACCGGCCGTTGGCCTCCCGGCCGGCAAACGCCGGCCTCCGGCCGCGCGCGGGGGGCTCACGGACACTGACACCGGCGGCGCCGGCCGCTGAGTCGTCGAGGAGCGTCGCGCCGACCGATTACCGCGAGGGCTGTTGCCCGCGCGTCGTGCAGACGGACGCCCGGCCGACGGCCTGAGCTACGCCGCCTCGGCAGCCTTCTCGGCCGCGGGCAGGTAGCGCAGCCAGGCGTCCGGCACGCGGTGGAGCGCGAGGCTGATGAAGAGCACGGGCGAGGGCGCGCGCGGGGGCCGCGCGAGGTGCATGTGCGTCTCCTCGAGCAGCCGGTCGCCCTTGCGCAGGTTGCACGGCCCGCACGCCGTGACGACGTTCTCCCAGACCGAGTCGCCGCCGCGGGAGCGCGGCACGACGTGGTCGAGCGTCAGCCGTCCCCCGCTGTCGCCGCAGTAGACGCACCGCCAGCCGTCGCGCGCGAAGAGCGCGCGGCGAGAGATGCGACGCTTGACGGAGCGCGGCACGCGGACGTACGTCACGAGCCGGATCACATGCGGTCGCGTGTAGGTGTTCGTGGCCGTGCGGAGGGGCTCGTCGAGCCGTTCCACGACCTCGGCCTTGCCTTTCCAGACGAGCACGTGCGCGCGACGTGTCGAGCACACGTTCAGCGGCTCATAGCTCGCATTCAGGACGAGCACGTGACTCACGGCGCGAGGGTAGCAGCGCCGCAACCCGGCTCAGGGCGCCGGATCGGGGCCTACCGCACGAACGCATGTCTTGACCGGCTCGTCAACTAGCGAGCCGTCGCGGCCGGAGGCCGGCTTTGCCGGCCGGGAGGCCAAACCAGGATCATCTGTGTGCTACCCAGGAGAAGGGGGCTCGTGGGGGAAACCGGGTTTCCCCCACGTCTACTACCTTGCCATGGCGCGTTCCACGGCCTCTGCCTCCTCGGGGGAGAGGGCGAGGCTCGGGCGTCCGCGCTCGAGCTCCTTCACGTACACCCGTGCGTAGTCGCGGCCCTGGATCGCCGTCACGACCGTGCCGCTCCGGGTCGAGTCGAGAAAGGCGAACGACGCGGACTGCTGCCCGCCGGCGTCCGCGTATGCGTCGTAGCGGACGACCGAGGTGTTCGTCATCGAGCCGTCCACCCTGCGGTCGACGCGCGTCAGCCCCGCAGCAACCTCGTCGACTGCCCGGTGCAGGTCGTCGATGCGACCCTGGAGGGAGACCGCGAAGTCGACCACGTCGGCAGTCGACCCGCCGAGAATCGCCTGCTGGTCGCGCCGGAGCGACCGCACCATGCGCCAGGCGCCGAGGGTCGCGACGAGGGCGATCGCCGAGACCGCGACGGCCGCGATCGCCACCCCGAGCTCGAGGCTCACGACGGCGCGATCTGGAAGATCACCGGGTACTCGGCCGTGTTGTTGTCGGTCTTCGTCTCCCCGTCGACCGGGGTGATGGTCACCTGGACGGTCGCGTTCTCCTGGTAGGGGAAGTCGGGGAAGT
>DASUZN010000180.1:0-7753 GCA_036376855.1 Gaiella sp.
GAGTCGCGGATGGTCGACTTCCCGCTCGTCGGCACGCCCGAGGCGCTGCAGTGGATGGTGCAGATGAACTGTATCGACATGAACGCGTGGTACTCGCGGGTCGACCGGCCCGACCGTCCGGACTACGTGGTCTTCGACCTCGATCCACCGGATGGGGACTACGCGCTCTGCATCCGGGCCGCGCACCTGCTCCACGAGCTGCTCGAGTCGCTCGAGCTGCGCTCGTATGTGAAGACGAGCGGGGCCGACGGCATCCATGTGCTCGTTCCGATCGCGCGGCGCTACGGCTTCGGCGACACGTACGCCTTCGCCGAGGCCGCCGCGCGGCGTCTGGAGGCGGACAACCCCGGCGTCGTGACGACCGAGTGGCTGAAGCGGAAGCGCGAGGGCGTTCTCCTCGACCACCGGCAGAACGGCCACGGCAAGACGCTCGCCTCCGTCTACTCCGTGCGCCCGAAGCCGACGGCCTCGGTGTCGACGCCGCTTCGCTGGGAGGAGCTGACCGCGGAGGTGGTCCCCGAGCGGTTCACGATGACGGTCGCCCTCGAACGCGTCGCCGAGCACGGCGACCTGTACGCGCCGACGCTCGACGGCGGGCAGTCGCTCGGCGCGGCGCTGAAGAAGCTCGCGTGAGGCGGGAAGCAGCGCCGGCCTCTCAGTCCGGTGCCGCTGTCTCGACCACGCGCGCCGGGGCGGATACCGAGTGACGCGAGCTCTCGCGCGAGTTGTGTGCGGCCGACGAGCACGGGCGACGACTCGAGCGTAGTCGCCGCCCCGGGAGCCGGAAGGCGTGCGAGAATGGCGCACGTGCCCGCGACCGTGATCGTTGGCGCGCAGTGGGGCGACGAGGGGAAGGGCAAGATCGTCGACCTGCTCGCCCAGGAGTCCGACCTCGTCTGCCGCTACCAGGGTGGCCCGAACGCGGGGCACACGATCGTGGTCGACGGTGAGACGTACAAGATCCGCGCGATCCCGTCGGGGATCGTCGCCGGCGTCGCGAGCGCGATCGGCGCAGGCTGCGTCATCGACCCGGAAGTGCTGATCGGGGAGCTCGACGAGCTCGAGTCGCGTGGACACCGCACGGACGGGCTTGTCTTCGTGTCCGGCAACGCGCACCTGATCATGCCGTGGCACGTCGCACTCGACGGCGCGCGCGAGCGGCGCCTGGGCAAGCTGCAGATCGGCACGACCCGCCGCGGGATCGGGCCTGCGTACGCGGACAAGGCAACGCGCATCGGGATCCGGGTGCAGGATCTCCTCGACCCCAAGATCCTGCGGGAGAAGGTCGAGCTCGCCGCAGGCGAGAAGAACGTGTGGCTCGAGCGCGTCTACGGGATCGACCCGTTCGACGCCGAGGATGTCGTCGCGCGCACGCTCGAGCACGCGGAGCGTCTCGCGCCCTACGTGGCCGACACGTCGCTGCTCGTCGATCGGGCGCTGCGCGACGGGCGCCGCGTCCTCTTCGAGGGAGCCCAGGGCACGCTGCTCGACCTCGACCACGGCACGTATCCGTTTGTCACCTCCTCGAGCCCGATCGCGGCGGGCGCCGCGGTCAGCTTCGGACTCGGCCCGCAGCGGATCGACGAGGTGCTCGGCGTCTCGAAGGCCTACGTGACCCGCGTCGGCGAAGGACCGTTCCCCAGCGAGATCGAGGGCGACGCCCAGGAGCGTGTCCGCGAGCTCGGCGGCGAGTTCGGCACCGTGACGGGTCGCGTCCGCCGCTGCGGCTGGCTCGACCTCGTGGCGCTCCGGTTCGCCGTCCGCGTCAACGGCATCACCTCGCTCGCCCTGACGAAGCTCGATGTGCTCTCGTCGTTCGACGAGATCCCGGTCTGCGTGCGCTACCGCCTCCCCGACCGGTCGGAGACCGAGGACTTCCCGGCCCACCAATCCGACTTCCACCACTGCGCCCCGGTCTTCGAGACGCTGGCCGGATGGAACGAGGAGCTGACCGGGACGACCCTTCCCGACGCTGCGGCCGACTACGTCTCCTTCGTCGCGGACGCGCTCGACGTCCCCGTGACCCTGGTCGGCACCGGCGCCTCCCGCGACGCCGTGCTGGCGCTCCAACCATAGATGGTTGATCGGCAATTCACGCGAACCGGATGGCGCCCCAGACGCGGCGCCGGATCACCCCGTCCGGGCACGACCCGTACATTCCGGTACTGGCCGCACCCGGCCGGTGCGCCCGGCTTGGTCTGGGACGCCCCCGGACGTCACGCCAATCACCAATCAACCATCTAGAGGGCGAATGCGCGTTCTCGTCGTCGGCTCGGGTGGTCGCGAGCACGCACTCGCATGGCGGCTCTCCTCGTCGCCGGGGCTGACCGAGCTCCATGCCGCGCCGGGCAATCCCGGGATCGCGACACTCGCGACCTGCCATCCGTTGGCGGCGGACGACGCAGAAGGCCTGCTCGGCCTGGCACGGTTCCTCGGCGTCGATCTCGTCGTCGTCGGGCCGGAGGCGCCGCTGGTCGCGGGCGTGGCCGACGTGCTCCGTCACGCGGGGCTCACCGTCTTCGGGCCGTCGGCCGCGGCAGCACAGATCGAGGGATCCAAATCGTTCGCCAAGGACGTGATGGCCGCGGCGGGCGTCCCGAGCGCCGCGCTGCTCGACGCGCCCCGAGCGCCGTGCGTCCTCAAAGCCGACGGGTTGGCGGCGGGCAAGGGCGTCGTCGTCTGCCGGACCGAGACGGAGCTGGCGGCCGGCGTCGAGGTCGCGCGTGGATTCGGCGACATCATGGTCGTCGAGGAGCTCCTCGAAGGCCCCGAGGTGTCGCTCTTCGCGATCTGTGACGGAACGGACGCGCTCGCCCTCGCGCCGTCCCGGGACTTCAAGCGTGCACACGACGGCGACGAAGGTCCGAACACGGGGGGAATGGGGTCATACGCGCCCGTCCTCGACATCGGCGAGAGCGATCTCGCCGATCTGATGGAGACGTGCGTCCGACCCGTCCTCGGCGAACTGGCGCGCCGGGGATCGCCGTTCGTCGGCACGCTCTTCGCCGGGCTGATGCTCACCGCGGACGGCCCCCGAGTGCTCGAGTACAACTGCCGCTTCGGCGACCCGGAGACGCAGTCGGTGCTTCCGCTGGTCGACGGGGATCTCCTCGCCGCCCTGTCGGCGGCCGCGAGCGGGTCGCTTGCGGGCGTCGGCCTGGGCCGTGTCCCGGGCGCCGCGGTGACGGTCGCGCTCGTCGCGGGTGACTACCCCAGCGCCGGCGACCGTGGGACAGCCATCGAGGGGATCGCGGACGCAGAGGCCGCGGGAGCTCTCGTCTTCCACGCCGGCACCGCGCTGAACGACGGGTGCCTCGTCACGAACGGCGGCCGTCTCCTCGGAGTGACGGCGACGGGGCAGACACTCGCCGACGCACGCTTCTCGGCGTACGCCGCCGCCGATCGCATCCGGATCCCAGGCGCACGCCGTCGGGAGGACATCGCACGCGCCGATGCGACTGGGGGGTGAGGGACGGAATCTCGCAAAGAGCGCCCTTCCCTTGGGGCACCCCAACCCACCACCCACTTTCGATTCTATCGTCCGAACCGGCAACAGTGTGTCACGGGAGTGTGTCGACACTGCACCAACTTCGTCACGGATCGCAGCTCCCGGAGCGCTCTCTAGAATGACGGCGTGATCGCTCGCTACGCGCGTCCCGCCATGACCCAGATCTGGTCGGACGACGCGAAGCTCTCCAGGATGCTGGAGGTCGAGCTTGCGGCGCTCGACGGGTGGAGCGAACTCGGGGTCGTGCCCGTGGACGCGGCGACGCGGATCCGATCCACCGCGCAGCCGCCGTCGGCGGCTCGAGTGGCCGAGCTCGAGCGCGAAACGAACCACGATGTCGCCGCGTTCGTCGATGCAATCGCCGAGTCCCTCGGAGAAGAGGGACGCTGGTTCCATTTCGGCCTTACATCCTCCGATGTGCTCGACACCGCGCTCGCCCTCACCGTCCAGGATGCTGGCGCACTCGTGCTCGAGGGGCTCGATCGTGCGTTCCGGGCCGTCGTCGACAGGGCCGAGGAGCACCGGGACACGCTCTGCATGGGTCGCACCCACGGTGTCCACGCCGAGCCGACCACGTTTGGGCTGAAGCTCGCCGGCTGGGCGTTTGGCCTGGACCGCGACCGGACGCGGATCGAACGGGCCGTCGCCGGAATGCGGGTGGGAAAGCTATCCGGGGCGGTCGGGCAGTACGCGGCGATCGATCCGGAGGTCGAGCGGATCGCGTGCGAGCGATTGGGCCTCGATCCCGCGCCGAGCTCGACGCAGATCCTGCAACGCGACCGCCACGCCGAGCTCCTGTCCGCACTCGCGCTGCTCGCGTCGTCGCTCGATCGCTTCGCGACGGAGATCCGGCACCTGGCGCGTACCGAGGTGCGAGAGGTCGAGGAGCCGTTCGCGCGTGGCCAGAAGGGATCGTCGGCGATGCCGCACAAGCGGAATCCGATCACAGCCGAGCGGATCTGCGGCCTCGCGCGCGTCGTGCGGGCAAACGCGCTGGTCGGGCTCGAGAACGTCGCGCTGTGGCACGAGCGCGACATCTCCCACTCCTCCGCCGAGCGTGTCGTGCTCCCCGACTCGTTCCTCGCAGCCGACTACATGCTCGACCGGTTCGCATGGCTCGTCGAGGGTCTCGTCGTGCGGCCCGAGCGGATGCTTGCCAACATCGATGCCGGGAACGGGCACTTCTTCAGCCAGCGCCTCCTCTCCGCTCTCGTCGAGAGCGGAGAGCCGCGGGACGCCGCCTACCGGCAGGTGCAGCGGCATGCCATGCGCGCCTGGGACGAGGCGCTCGACTTTCGAGAGCTCGTCCGCGGAGACGCCGACCTGGCCGCGGCGGTCGACCTCGACCGCGTGTTCACGTTGGATGCGTACACCGTCCACGTCGACACCGTGTTCGAGCGACTTCGCTCGCTCGCCGCCACCCGCTCGGGCCCGGTCCATGCCTGAGGCGGCCCTCCACGTCGGCAGCGGCAAGGTGCGTGAGCTCTACGCACTCGGAGACGACCGGCTCCTGCTCGTCGCCACCGACCGCATCTCGACGTTCGACGTCGTCCTCCCCACGGCGATCCCCGACAAGGGACGCGTCCTCACCGGGCTGTCGGCGTTCTGGTTCGCGCGGACGCGTCACATCGTCCCGAATCACCTCCTCGCCGTGCGTGAGGACGGTCGCTCGCTCGAGTGTCGGCGGCTCGAGATGCTTCCCGTCGAGATTGTCGTCCGCGGGTACCTCGCGGGGTCCGGCTGGACGGACTACCTCGCGACGGGCGACGTCGGTGGCACCCGGCTCCCGCCGGGTCTGCACGAGTCCGAGCGGCTGCCCGCGCCGATCGTCACGCCCGCGACGAAGTCGACCCAAGGGCACGATCTCAACATCACGGAGAGCGACGCGGGGGAGCTCTGTGGTCGCGCGCGATATCGCACGGCGCGCGAGGCGGCGCTCGGGCTCTACGGGTTCGCGGCGCGCCATGCCGAGCAGCAGGGGATCCTCCTGGCGGACACGAAGTTCGAGCTCGGTGTCGACGCCGACGGCGTCGTGACACTTGCCGACGAGGCGCTGACACCCGACTCCTCGCGCTTCTGGCCCGCGGCGGCGTACGCGCCCGGCGGACCGCAGCCCTCGTTCGACAAGCAGTACGTCCGCGACTGGTGCCTCGGGACCGGCTGGGACCGAACCGCGCCCGGCCCGGCCCTGCCGCCCGACGTCGTGGAGGGCACTCGCGGGCGGTACATCGAGGCCTTCGAGCTCCTGACCGGGATCCCGTTCGCGCGCTACGTCGAGGATCCGGACGTCGTCCTGTGAGGCTCACGGTGCTGATCAGGCCGAAGGTGGGCATCCTCGACCCGCAGGGCGAGGCCGTGCAGGCATCGCTTGCGCATCTCGGGTTCGCCGTGACCGGCGCACGGGTCGGACGGCTCGTCGACCTCGAGATCGCAGCCGACGACGAGGTCGCGGCCCGCCACGAGGTCGAGCGGATGTGCGCCGAGCTGCTTGCAAACCCTCTCATCGAGAGCTTCGAGATCGTGACGGGACCGGCGTGAGCGATCGGCGCCCGCGGATCGCCGTCGTCACGTTTCCCGGCTCCAACGACGACGGCGACGCGCGGCTCGCCCTCGAGCGGCTCGGGGCCGACGCGGTGCCCGTGTGGCACGCCGCGACGGAGCTCGACCCCGACGTCGGCGGCGTCGTCCTCCCCGGCGGGTTCTCGTACGGCGACTATCTCCGCTGCGGCGCGCTCGCTCGGAGCGCCCCGGTGATGGATGCCGTGCGCGCTTTCGCTGCCGACGGCGGTCCTGTACTCGGGATCTGCAACGGGTTCCAGATCCTCTGCGAGGCGGGGCTGCTTCCGGGCGTGCTCCGCCCGAACCGTCAGCTCGAGTTCGTCTGCGCGGACGTTACCGTGGTCGTCGAGTCGACCGGAACACCGTTCACGTCCGGGTTGGCGGCCGGCGACGAGCTCGTGATCCCCATCAAGCACGGCGAGGGAAATTGGGTCGTCGACGACGTGCTCTACGCCGAGCTCGTTGAGCGCGGACAGATCGTGCTCCGCTACCGCGACGATGTGAACGGCTCTCGCGAGCGCGTCGCGGGGGTGGTCAACCGTGCCGGGAACGTGCTCGGCCTGATGCCGCACCCGGAGCACGCCGTCGACCCCTCGCTCGGCCCGACCGGCGGGGTGCCGCTGCTCGAGGGCCTGATCGCTGCCGCAGGCGAGCCGCTGACCGGTCGTGCGCTCGCCTCGCGCTGAGCGAGATCCCACGACGCGTCACATCCGAACCACCTCCAGCACCCGACGCAGCTCGGGCGCCCGCTCCAGCACCGCCCCGAGCTTGGCGATGTCCCGCTCGCGCAACGTGACAGGACCGCGCCGCGAGGTGGCGTCGGTCGCATACGAGAACCGGACGAGGCGTTCGCCCGTCCCTGTGACGAGCAGCTCCACACGGGTCGTGAACCGCCGCTCCCCGGCACGCTGAGGCACGGTCACCTCCTCGAGGGTCGTCGCCTTGCCCCACGGTGTCGTCACGGTCGCCATGTCGGACAACGTACCCGGCGACGTGTGACGTGTCTGTGCCGCGTTCGTGCCGCGTTCGTGCCGGAGCTCGGGTCGACGGTCGCCGGGACGCACCCAGAGTAGGCTCGCGCGGCGTGGGGACACCGGCTCCGAACACCTCGGGTCGCACGATGCACGGGACTGCAGTGGCCGCTGGTCTGGCGGTCGGCTGCTTTCTGACCTGGAACGTCTCCAACGTGGGTGCGGTCGCCGACCCGCTCGCCGAGGCGTACGACACCTCGCTCGCGGTCGTCGGCCTGTTGACGACCGCGCTCTTCGCCACGCATCTCGCCGCGCAGCTGCCGGCCGGGATCTGGTCGGATCGCTTCGGCCCGCACCGCGTTGGACTGGCCGCGTGCCTTGCCGCGGCGGCCGGGAACGCCGTCCTGCTCGTCGACGCGTCGATCGGCGTCGCCACGGCCGGACGGCTCGTCGTCGGGGTCGGGTCCGGCGCGGGCTTCATTGCCGGGCTCGACCTCGTCCGCGCCGGCGGTGGAGGCGCGGTGCTCCAGGGGCTGTACGGCGGCGCAACGATGGCAGGAGGTGGCCTCGCGCTCCTGATCGTGCCCCCACTCACCGCTGCGACGAGTTGGCGCGCGCCGTACGCGAGCGGGCTCGCGCTCGCGCTGGCGGCGGCCGTTCTCGTCCTGGGCGTGCGCGGAGTGCGTCCGGTGGGACGGACAAGACGCGGCGTGCT
>DASUZN010000181.1:0-2426 GCA_036376855.1 Gaiella sp.
CCCGTGTCCCGCAGCTCCCGGAGCCGCTCGACCGCGCCGGGGAGCGCGAACTGCGCCCCGCCGAGGCCCTCCACGAAATACCCCCGGCGACAGGCGCCGACGGTCTCGAGCGCCCTGAGCTCGCCGTAGACGGCGCCGTACCCGCCGGGGATCCCCTCCGCCCGAACGCCGTCGCGGGTGATGATCCCCTGCCGCTCGAGCAGCAGCTCCGCGAGCGCTCGACGGTCGGTCGTTCCGTCGAACAGACGACCCGTGAGCGACCACCGCCCGACCGTCGCGACGTCCCCGGAGACACGAGAGCGCGAGAAGCGGCGCGGACGCCGCTCGGCGGTGGGCATCCCGTAGCGCCGCTTCGCGCGGAGGGGTGCCCACGCGTCGTTCGTCACCTCACCGTTCCAGACGAGCTCCCAGAGGACCGGCAGCACATCCGCGACCTCGATGCCGACCGCGGCGACGAGGTCGGGCCAGAACTCGGCGCTCCGAGACAGTACGGCGCGGATGGTGTCGTGCACCGGCCCTGCGAGCGGCTCGCCCGATCCCGGTGGCCCGAGCACCGCGGCGTCCTCCCGGTAGTACAGCGCGACACGGTCGAGCCCGGCCCCGACCCACACGACCTCCCCGGATGCGCAGAGCTGGTCGAGCGACGCGGGCTGGTAGCCGGGGACCCGCCGCGTCAGGATCTCCGACTCCCAGAGCGCCACAGGGAGCGCGAGGCCCTGCAGCGGCACCAGCGCCTCGCGCAGCGTCGACCTCCGGTCGATCCCGTGCCACGAGGGCAGGAAGCGGCCGAGCGCCTGCTGCTCCGCCGGCTCGACCTGACGGCGAAGCACGGCGAGCGAGGCGCGGCGGATCCGCCGCAGCACGTCCGGGTCGCACCATTCGCGCTCGACGCCGCCGGGGCGGAGCTCGCCGCGGATGAGGAGGTCACGTGCCTCGAGCCCGGCGAGCACCGCCTCGAGCGTCGCCGGCTCGAGCGCGAAGCGGGACGCGGCCTCCCGCGTCGTGAACGGCCCGCGAGAGCGCGCGTACCGCAGAAGGATCCGTTCCGCCGCGTCGTCGACGCGCTCGAGGAACGAATCGGGAAGCCCTCCGGGCGGCATCACGCCGAACGCGTCGCGATAGAGCCCTGCGTCCTCGGCCGCGATCACGACCTCCGCGGGGCCGATCCGGGCGCGGAACGCGCGGCGCTCGCGGACGAGCGTCTCCGCAAAGCCGGGATCGAGCTCGCCCTCGCGCAGGTCGCCGATGCGCCGGAGCAGGTCGTGCAGCTCGTCGGCGTTCCTGGGCTGCGGTATCAGGGAGCCTTCCACCTCGGCGAGCGCGCCCGGGTCGATCAGCTCGCGCAGCTCCTCCTGGCCGAGCAGCTCGCGCAGCAGCTCGCGATCGAGCGAGAGCGCCTGCGCGCGGCGCTCCGCGGCCGGCGTGTCGTCCTCGTACATGTAGGTGGCGACGTAGTCGAAGAGGAGCGACGCGGCCATCGGCGACGCCGAGGCGGTCTCGATCTCGACGAGGTCGAGCTCTCGCGTGGAGAGCCCGCGGAGGATCCCGCGAAGCGCGGGAAGGTCGAAGACGTCCTGGAGGCATTCGCGGTAGGTCTCGAGGACGATCGGGAAGGAGCCGTACTTCCGCGCCACCTCGAGGAGGCTTTGCGCCTTCAGCCGCTGCTGCCAGAGCGGCGTGCGCTGACCCGGCCGCCGTCGGGGGATCAGGAGCGCGCGCCCGGCGTTCTCGCGGAACCGCGCCCCGAAGAGCGCCGTCGAGCCGACCTCTTGCACGACGAGGTCCTCCAGCTCCTGCGGCTCGACGAGGAGGTCGGCGAGCGAGGGCGGCGCATCCGCGTCGGGGAAGTGGAGCGCGATCCCGTCGTCGGACCAGAGCGACTGCACCTCGGCCCCGAGCGAGTCGCGCAGCCGCGCGGCGAGCGCCATCGCCCAGGGAGCGTGAACACGCCCGCCGAACGGCGTCAGGACACACACCCGCCAGTCGCCGATCTCGTCTCGGAATCGCTCGACCACGACGGTGCGGTCGGTCGGCACCGCCGAGCTGCGTTCCTGCTCGCGCAGGAACCCCAGGAGGTTTCGCGCCGCAAGGCCGTCGAGGTGGTACTCGGTGCGAAGCGTCCTCGTGGCGCTCTCGTCGGAGAGCGCCACCAACCCGCGGGACGCTTCTCCGATCCTCCGCCCCAGCTCGTACGGCCGTCCGACGCCCTCGCCCTTCCAGAACGGCACGGCGCCGGGCACACCGGGAGCGGGCGAGACGAGCACCCGGTCGCGCGTGATCTCCTCGATCCGCCACGTCGAGGCGCCGAGCATGAACGTCTGGCCCTCGCGCGCCTCGTACACCATCTCCTCGTCGAGCTCGCCGACGCGGCCGCCGCCGTCGACCTGGAAGACGCCGAAGAGCCCGCGGTCGGGGATCGTGCCCGC
>DASUZN010000182.1:0-8356 GCA_036376855.1 Gaiella sp.
GAGCACGACGCTCGCCCGCTCGTTCGGCGCCTTGACCGTCACCGTCGGCCGCGCGAGCGCCACGCCGAGCGCCGCAAGGGCCGCGAGCATCAGCGCGGCCGGCACGTGTCGGCGCCAGGCCCGCCGCCGCCCCGCGACGCCGGCCAGCACCTCGAGGTTCGAGTACCGCACCGCGTAGCGCGGCGGGCGCCGCTGCAGGAGCCAGTAACCCGCTGCGGCGAGCGGCACCAGCAGGAGCGTTGCGAGGAGCGCGGGTGCCTCGAAGCTCATCTCGCGCCCCGCGAGCAGAGGCTGTGGAGCTGGAGCTCCACGGCGAGGCTCTGCGGCACCGTCGGGGCGACCGCCGCTGTCGCGACGACCCGCCGCCCGGTGACGACGCGGCGGACGCTCACTGCGCGGAGGAGCGTCATCCCCGGCTCCGCGTCGGTGCGGAACGCGTAGGCATGGCTCGTGCCGAGCAGCCGCGTGCCGGCGGGGCAGCCGCCGACGACCCTCACCGTCGCGCCGGACACGAGCCGCTTGCGAGCGACGCGCCGGTCGAGTGCCTTCACCGGCGTGAACGCGGCCGGCCGGCGCACCGCCGTCTCGCCGCGGCCGCCGCCGCCCGAGGTCGGGATGCACCCGATGAACGGCTGGAAGGAGGTCGGACGTGACGCACCACCCGTGTAGAGCGCCGTGAACACGACCGCCCGGCCGGTGGTCACGCCCGGCGAGACGGGAGCGCCGTTCTCGCCGCGGATCGAGACATCGATGGCGCGATCCGAGACGCGCGCGTCGATGCCGGCGATGATGTAGCCGCGGAGCGGGCAGCGCATCTCCCACACGACGGTCGAGGCGGCACCGCGAGCCGGAGCCGGGATCGCGACCCAGGGGCCGGTGATCGGCAGGCAGGTCTGAAGGCCCTTGCACTCGTTGGCGGCGCCTGCGCCGCCGGCGCCCGCCAGCGCGGCCAGGGCCGTCGCGACCACCACGAGGCCGACCCGCGACCTCACAGGACCCTCCGGAACCAGAGCGACGACAGCGCGCTGCCGACGAGCATCAGCACCGCGCCCCCGGCCGCGAACGCCGAGGTGACCTCGACGCGCTTGCGGTCGCGCGCGAGCCGCGTGCCGAGCTCGCGATAGACGGACTCGAGGCGCGCCGCATCCGGCGCCGCGGAGAACGAGCCCCCGGTCGCCTGGGCGATGCGGCGGAGCGTCGGCACGTCGGGTGCGACGACGACCCGCTCCTTGAGGCCGCCCGGCCGCGGCACCTCGACGACCGCGTTCCCGGTCCCGAGCGCCACCGTCGAGACGGGGACGCCGAGCCGGCGGGCACGCTGCGCGGCCGGGAGCGGACGGATGTCGCCGGCGGTCTGCGCGCCGTCGGAGAGCAGGAGCACCGCCGCGGGCGGCCGTCCGGTCGTCCGGGGCTGCGGGCGCTCGCCGGGTCGCTGGTCGAGCGCGAGATCGACCGAGCGCGTGATCGCGTTGCCGATCGCGGTCCCCGATCCGAGCCGGAGCTCGGCGAGCGCCGTCCTCGCCGCATCGCGGTCGATCGTCGGCGGCAGGACGGGATCCGCCGAGGTCGAGAAGGAGACGATGCCCACGCTGTAGTTGTCGGGCACCTCGTCCAGGAACGCGAGGGCGGCCCTCTTCGCCGCCTGGAAGCGCGTCGGCTGGACGTCGTTCGCCGCCATCGAGCGAGAGGTGTCGATCGCGAGCACGATGGTCGCGTCGTCGCGGGTGACGTTGCGCACGACGTGCGGCCTCGCGATGCCGACGACGAGGAGCGCCAGCGCGGCGAGCGCGAGCACCGGCGCGACGTGGCGGCGCCAGCCGGGCGAGGCGGGAACGAGATTCGGGACGAGCGCCGGGTTCGCGAAACGCCCGGCGTCGCGGCGGCGCCTGCGCGCCGACAGGAGGTACACCACGGCCAGGACCGGGATCGCGGCGAGGCCGACGAGCGCGAGTGGCCACGCGAACGTCACGTGCGGTGCCTCCGCAGGAAGATCGCAAGCTCGCGGAGCCAGTCGCCCTCGGTCGAGAGGACCGCGTGCGCGACGCCGGCGCTCGCGAGGTCTCGGGCGACGGTGGCCCGCTCGGAGGCGGCCGCCTCGGCGAACCGGGTGCGGAGCGTCCCGTCGTTCGTGTCGACCTGCAGCTCCTGGCCGGTCTCCGGGTCGACGAGCCAGAGCGTCCCGACGGGCTCGAGAGCCTGCTCGCGCGGGTCACGGATCTCCATCGCCACGACCTGGTGCCGACCGGCGAGGCGAAGCAGCGCCTTGCGCCAGTCCCGCGGCCCGCGGAAGTCCGAGACGACGACGACGAGCGCACGCTGGCGCGCCGCCCCGGCCACACGGGTGAGCGCCTGTGCGAGCTCCATGCCGGCGGTGCCGTCGGGCTCGTGCCCCTCGCGCAGCGCGAGCAGCAGGCCGACGAGGCCGGCCCGGCCCTGGGTCGGCGGCAGCACGCGCTCCGTCGCGCCGCCGAAGCCGACCAGCCCGACGCGGTTGCCGCGAATCGTCGCGGCGTGACCGACGGCGAGGGTCACGCCGAGGGCGACGTCGGCCTTCCGCCGGGTCGCGGTGCCGAACGTCATCGACGGGGACAGGTCGAGCACGATCCAGGTGACGAGCACGCGCTCGGCCAGGTGCACGCGCACGTGCGGCTCGGTCGTCCGCGCCGTGACGTTCCAGTCGATCAGCCGGACGTCGTCGCCGGGAACGTACGGCCGCACCTGCGCCAGCTCCGTCCCGCGCCCGAGCAGCGCCGAGCGGTGATCGCCGGCGAGCATCCCGTCGACGCGCCGCGCAACGGTCAGCTCGAGCGCCTTCAGCAGGCCCTCGGAGACAGGCCCCGGGCCGGGACGGTCGGGGGTCGGCTCTGCGCCGAGTGCCTTGAGGACCCGGATCACGCGGCGGCGGGTCTCCCGAGCTCGAGCCGCGGCTGCGGGACCGCCGCGATCACGGCGTCGAGGACGTCGTCCGCGCTCCGTTCCTCTGCGAGCGCCTGGTAGGTCAGGACGAGGCGGTGCCGGAACGCGTCCTTCACGAGCGAACGGAGATCGGACGGGATCACGTAGTCACGACCGTGAACGAGCGCGAGGGCGCGGGCGCTCTGGACGAGCGCGATCGGTCCGCGAGGGCTCGCGCCGTACGCGACGAGCTCGGAGATCCCCTCGAGCCCGAACGTGGCGGGCTCGCGCGTCGCTGCCGCGAGGCTCACCGCGTAGCTGACGAGGCCCGGGTCGACGTAGATGTCCTTCACTTTCCTCTGGAGCTCGGAGAGCTCCGACAGCGGGAGGATCTGCTTCACCTCGACCGGGTCCTCGAGCGAGCGGTGGACGACCGTGAGCTCCTCGTCGCGCTCGGGATAGCCGACGAGCACCTTGAGCATGAAACGGTCGACCTGCGCCTCGGGCAGCGGGTACGTGCCCTCGGACTCGATCGGGTTCTGCGTCGCCATCACGAGGAACGGCGCGGGCACGACATGGGTGTCGTGGCCGATCGTCACCTGGTGCTCCTGCATCACCTCGAGGAGCGCCGACTGCACCTTCGCGGGCGCGCGGTTGATCTCGTCGGCGAGGAGGAAGTTGCAGAAGACCGGACCGAGGTCGGTCTCGAACGTGCCCTGGTCGGGCCGGTAGACGCGCGTCCCGACGAGGTCCGACGGGACGAGGTCGGGCGTGAACTGGATCCGCCGGAACGAGCCACCGAGGACGGCGGCGGTCGTCTTGATCGTCAGCGTCTTCGCGAGGCCGGGGACGCCTTCGATCAGGAGGTGACCGCCTGCGACGAGGCAGACGAGCACGCGCTCGAGCATCTCGTCCTGTCCGGCGATGACGCGCTTCACCTCGACGAGCGCCTCCTCGAGGCGCGCGCGGGGCGCGTCGAGATCGCGGTCTGGCGAGATCTCGGGCCCCGAGGCTGCCACGGGGACGATGGGCTCGCTTTCCGGTGCGGACATTGGGACTCCTCGTGTCGACGTCGGATGCGAGCGGCCGGCGGGCGGCGCGCCCGTCGCCGGATCGTAGACCGCGACCCCGGGGGTCATGTTGCGGGGTGGTTACGCGTCTGCCTGAAACGACCGCCCGAACGCTTTACGATCGCACTCGTGGACTTCCGCGACACGCCCGAGGAGGCGCGCTTCCGCGAGGAGGTTCGCTCGTGGCTCGACGCCAACCTTCCCGACGAGCTCCGCGGCCACGGGGGCGGCGAGGCGCGCTTCGACGGCTCCGAGGTCCGCGCGTGGAGCCGAGCGCTCTACGACGGTGGCTGGGTCGGCATCTCCTGGCCCGAGGAGTACGGCGGCCGCGGCCTCTCGCCCCGCTTCCAGGCGATCTACCTCGAGGAGGAGGCGCGCGCCGAGGGGCCGCCGCACATCGGCGTGATCGGGCTCGGGATGGCGGGACCGACGATCATCACCCGCGGTACCGAGGCACAGAAGGCCCGCTACCTGCAACCACTCCTCGCCGCCGACGAGATCTGGTGTCAGGGATTCTCCGAGCCGGGCGCAGGCTCGGACCTCGCCGGTGTCAGGGCGTCGGTGCGCCTCGACGGCAACCGGTTCGTCCTCGACGGCCAGAAGGTGTGGTCGTCGTACGCGCACATCGCCGACTTCTGCATCCTCCTCGCCCGCTCCGATCCCGACTCGCAGCGCCACGCCGGGCTCACGTACGTCATCGTCGACATGCACGCGCCCGGCGTCGAGGTGCGGCCGCTCCGCCAGATCACGGGCGAGGCCGAGTTCAACGAGATCTTCCTGAGCGGCGTCGAGGTGCCGCTCGACAACGTGATCGGCGACGTCGGCGGTGGCTGGGACGTGGCCATGACCACCCTCCTCCACGAGCGCGGCACGCTCGGGTTCGCGCTCGTCGCGCGGCTCGAGGTGCAGGTACGGAAGCTGCTCGCGCTCGCCGCGGACCGCGGCGCGACGCCGCTCCAGCGCGAGGCGATCGCTCGGGAGTGGATCCACTTCCAGGCGCTGCGTGTGACCGCGTACCGCTCGCTCTCCGCGCTCGAGCGGACGGGGATTCCCGGGCCGGAGGGATCGATCCTCAAGCTGCAGTGGTCGGAGGCGAACCAGCGCGTGACGAAGCTCGCGATCGAGCTGCTCGGCCCCGACGCGCAGCTTCTCGCGCCGAACGCGCCCTACGGCGGCTTCTGGACGACACAGCAGCTCCGAAGCCGCGGCAACACGATCGAGGCCGGCACGTCGGAGATCCTCCGCAACATCCTCGCCGAGCGCGTGCTCGGCCTGCCGAGGTCGCGCTGATGGATCTCTCGTTCACGCCGCTCCAGGACGAGCTTCGCGAGCAGGCGCGCGGCTTCCTCGAGACGAACGCCGAGCCGACGTGGTCACAGCTAGCGGAGCTCGGCTGGACGGGCGCTGCGGTCCCGGAGGAGCACGGCGGCGCCGGGCTGACGTTCCTCGAGGAGGCGGTGCTCCACGAGGAGGCGGGCCGCGCTCTCCTCCACGCACCGCTCTGGTCGACGTCGACGTTCCTTCCCTTCCTCCCCGCCGAGGACCAGACGGCGGTCGCCGGGGGCGACTCCAGCTGGGCGCTCGCGCTCGGCCCGCTCGTACCCGACCTCGACACGGCGACGCACGTCGCGGTCGTCGGCGGCGACACGATCTGGCAGCTCGACGGCGCCGAGCGCGAGATCCTCGCGACGAGCGACGAGAGCCGGCCGCTCGGCGTCGTCTCGGGAGGCGAGGCAGGCCGTGCCCTCTGCAGCTCCGACGTGCTGCCGTCGCTGCGGGCACGGTCGCTCACGATTCTCGCCCTCGAGGCCGTCGGGGTCGCCGCCCGCGCGCTCGAGCTGAGCGTCGCCTACGTCGCCGACCGCGAGCAGTTCGGGAAAAAGATCGGCTCCTACCAGGCGGTGGCGCATCCGCTCGCGAGCTCGCTCGCCGAGATCGAGCTCGCCCGCTCGCTCGCGTGGTGGGCCGCGTGGTGCGTCGCGCACGACGAGCCCGAGACCCCGGTCGCGGCGGCCGCGGCGAAGTCGGAGGCAGCGGACGCCGCCGTCGCCGCGTGCGAGCGAGCTATCCAGGCGCACGGCGGCATCGGCTTCACGTGGGAGCACGTGCTGCACCGGCTCTACAAGCGCGCGCTCGCGATCCAGGGCTGGGAGGCGTCCTCGGCGCAGCTACGCGGCGAGGTCGCCAGCCATCTACTCGACGGAGGAGGGGCGTGATGCGGGGCTTGATGATGGACTATCAGCTCAACGTGCCGGCGATCCTGCGCCGGGCCGACGAGCTGTACGGCGACCGCGAGATCGTCTCCCGGCTCCCCGACAAGAGCTGGCACCGCTACTCGTACGCGGACTTCGTCTCGCGCACAAAGCGCCTCGCCGTCGCGCTGCGCGGGCTCGGCCTGGAGGACGGCGACCGGGTCGGCACGCTGATGTGGAACCACCACGAGCACCTCGAGACGTACGTCGGCGCGCCGGTCGGCGGCTTCGTCACGCACACCCTCAACCTCAGGCTGCACCCCGACGACAACACGTACATCGCCTCCCACGCGGGGGACCGCGTCCTCGTCGTCGACAAGGTGCTGTGGCCGCTCGCCGCGCAGTTCGTCGACCGGGTCGGCTTCGAGCAGGTGATCGCTGTCGGCGCGGGCGACACGCCCGACGGCGCGATCGAGTACGAGGACCTCATCGCCTCGGCCGACGAGAGCGCGTTCTCCTACCGTGACCTCGACGAACGGGCGGCGGCCGCGATGTGCTTCACGAGCGGGACGACGGGGCTGCCCAAGGGCGTCCTCTATTCGCACCGCGCGATCGCCCTGCATGCCTTGACCGCCGCATACCTCCTCGGCGTCAACGAGGGCGACACGATCCTGCCCGTGGTGCCGATGTTCCACGCAAACGCGTGGTGCTTCCCGTTCACCTGCTGCCTCGTCGGCGCGAAGCAGGTGTTCCCGGGCCCCCACCTCGACCCCGAGAGCCTCCTCGAGGCGTTCGAGCAGGAGAAGGTGACCCTGAGCGCCGGCGTGCCGACGATCTGGATGGGCATCCTCCAGGCGCTCGACGCCACGCCCGACCGCTGGGACCTCTCGACGATGCGATCGATGACGGTCGGCGGTTCCGCGCCGCCGCGCGCGATGCTCGAGGCGTTCGGCGAGCGCCACGGCCTCAAGATCGTCCACGGCTGGGGCATGACCGAGATGTGCCCGATCGGGACGATGTCCGGCGGACCCGGACAGGAGCTGGGCCTGGCGACCGAGGCGATGTACGACAAGCGTGCACAACAGGGCACGGCGATCCCGTTCGTCGAGGTCCGCGCGCGTGGCGTCGACGGGCTCGTGCCGTGGGACGGCGCCAGCATGGGTGAGCTCGAGGTGCGCGGCCCGTCGGTCTCCTCGTCCTACTACGAGGCTCCGGAGGCGGCCGACCGCTGGACGGACGACGGCTGGTTCCGCACCGGCGACATCGTCACGATCGGCTCCGACGGCTACGTCGAGATCCAGGACCGCTCGAAGGACCTCGTCAAGTCCGGGGGCGAGTGGATCTCCACCGTCGCGCTCGAGAACGCCCTCATGGGGCATCCGGCGGTTGCGGAGGCCGCCGTCATCGCGGTACCCGACGACAAGTGGTCGGAGCGGCCGCTCGCCGTGGTCGTGCTGCGGGAAGGCGCGTCCGCCACGGACGGCGAGTTCCGGGACTTCCTGGCGCCGTCGTTTGCGAAGTTCTGGCTCCCCGACCGGTTCGAGTACGTCGACGAGATCCCGAAGACGGCGGTCGGCAAGTTCCGCAAGACCGCGCTCCGAGAAAGGTTTGGGTCTGTCGCGCCGGTCGAGAACGCATGAGCACCTTCGTGTCCACCGAGCGCCGCGACGCGGTGGCGCTCGTCACGCTCGACAACCCGCCGATGAACGCGCTGTCGGCCGCCCTCCTCGACGAGCTCGAGGCGGAGATCGACGCGCTCGATGCCGATCCGGAAGTGCGTGCGATCGTCCTCCGCGGAGCCGGCGAGCGGGCGTTCGTCGCGGGCGCGGACATCAAGGAGTTCCCGTCGCTTCGCGAGTCTGCCTCGGAGGGAGGGTCGGCGCGCGGGATCCAGCGGCTCGGCCACCGCATGGACGCGGCGGGCACCCCGTTCGTCGCCGCGATCCGTGGGTTCTGCCTCGGCGGCGGGCTCGAGCTCGCGATGTGCTGCGACGTCCGCATCGCCGCCGACGACGCGACACTGGGGCAGCCCGAGATCAAGCTGGGGCTCATCCCGGGCGGCGGCGGCACGCAGCGCCTGCCGCGACTCGTCGGTCACGGGCGCGCGATGTTCCTCAACCTGACCGGCGACTTCGTCGACGCCGAGACCGCGTACGCCTGGGGGCTCGTCGAGAAGGTCGTTCCCACGGTGGAACTCGA
>DASUZN010000183.1:0-5126 GCA_036376855.1 Gaiella sp.
GAGCTCGGCTTCACGCTCTCGACGCCTCTCGCGGTCGCGTTGTCCTACGCGTTCGTGCTCGTCGCGAGCGTCGCCATCGAGCTTGCCGTCTTCCGTCCGCTCCGCACCGCGGCGCCGCTCGCGAAGCTCGTCGCGTCGCTCGGCGTCCTGCTCACGCTGCAGGCGGTGATGCTCCTCGCGTTCGGGACGTCGCAGCATCCGCAGCCGACGATCATCCCCGTGCGCGTGATCCGCATGCTGGGGTCGGCGGTGCCGCTGTCCGCCTTCGTCCTGAGCGGGATCGTGGTCGCGATGACAGTCCTGCTGTGGGCCCTCTACCGCTGGACGCGCTTCGGGCTCGCGACCCGGGCGGCGTCCGAGAACGACGTGGCCGCCCGCCTCGCGGGCCTGTCCCCCGACGAGCTGTCGCTCGTGAACACGCTCCTCGCAAGCACGGTGCTCGCGACGCTCGGCATCCTCGCAGGCTCGGTGGCGGCGCTCGACACGACCACCCTGCCGTTCCTCGTCGTTCCCGCGCTCGCCGCCGCCCTGTTCGCGAGGCTCACCTCGTTCACGATCGCGTGCGCGTGCGGCCTCGCCATCGGGATGGCCGAGTCCCTGATCGAGTACGCGTCGACGAAGTCGTGGTTCCCGACCAGCCAGAGCGTCGCCTGGCCCGGCGTCAAGGAGCTCCTCGTCTTCGTGCTCATCGTCGCAGCCATGTTCCTGCGCGGCGCAGCGCTGCCGACGCGCGGCGAGCTCGTCGAGCAGCGCCTTCCCGACGTGCCTCGACCGAAGCATGCGGTGACGCTCGCGATCCCCTCGACCGTCCTGTGCGCGGTCGCGCTCGCGGTGCTGCCCTTCGATTTCCGCCAGGCGCTGACGAACTCGCTGATCGGAATCGTGATGGCCCTCTCGCTCGTCGTCATCACCGGCTTCGTCGGCCAGATCTCCGTCGTCCAGCTCGCGCTCGCGGGCGTCGCCGGCTTCACGGTGTCGCACCTCGCCGTCGACCACGGGATCGGCTTCCCGCTGGCACCGCTCCTGGGCATCCTCGCCGCCGTACTCCTCGGCCTCGTGACCGCGATCTCCGCGCTCCGCGTCCGCGGCGTCGCCCTCGCCGTCGTCACTCTCGCGGCCGCGGTCGCGGTCTACAACTTCGGCTTCGTCAACCCCACCTGGGGCGGGGGGGCGACCGGCTCGCCGGTGCCGGATCCGGGCATCTTCGGGATCAACCTCGGGCCGAGCGCGTCGTTCCGCGGGCTCGACGGCAACCTGCCGAGCCCGGTGTTCGGCTGGGTCGCGCTCGCGGCGACCGTGGTCCTCGGCCTCCTGGTGATCCTCCTCCGCCGCGGCACGCTCGGCAGGCGCATGCTCGCCGTCCGCTCGAACGAGCGGGCGGCCGCCGCTGCCGCGATCGACGTCCGGAACGTCAAGCTGATCGCCTTCGGGATCAGCGCGCTCATCGCCGGCGTCGCGGGCACGCTCTACGCGTACAACTTCGGATCGGTGAGCGCCGACCGCTTCAGCGTGCCGCTCGCACTGAGCCTGATTGCGTTCGCCTACGCGGGCGGGATCACGCTCGTCTCGGGAGCGGTCTTCGCGGGGCTGATCGCCGCGCAGGGCATCGTCCCCTACGCGATGGACAAGTGGTTCGGTCTCTCGGGGAACTGGTTCCTGCTCTTCGGCGGGATCGTGCTCATCGTCACGCTCATCCAGAACCCCGAGGGCGTCGCCGGCTCGTTCTACCGGACCGCCCAGGCGCGCGCGGCGCGGCGAGGCGGCGGGGTCGCGGCGTCGTGAGCGCCGTCCTGCAGGCCGTCGGCCTCTCCGTCCGATTCGGCGGCGTGCACGCCGTCGAGGACGCGGACGTCACGGTCGAGGAGGGGCAGCTGGTCGGCCTGATCGGCCCGAACGGCGCGGGCAAGACGACGTTCGTCGACGCCATCACGGGCTTCGTCCGCTACACGGGCCGCGTCGAGCTCGACGGGCGGGATCTCACGGGGATGGCACCGCACGCCCGCGCGCGGCGCGGCCTCGCCCGCACCTGGCAGAGCACCGAGCTGTTCGACGACCTCACCGTGCGAGAGAACCTCACGGTCGCGGCCGAGCGCCCGTCGTTCCTGGCGCTCGCGGCCGAGCTGGTCGGAAGACGGGTGGGCGAGAGCGCAGCCGCCGGCGATGCCCTCGAGCTGCTCGGCCTCGAGTCGATCGCCGAGGCGGTCCCCGAAGAGCTCACCCAGGGACAGAGGAAGCTCGTGGGCGTCGCGCGAGCGATCGCCATGCGCCCACGGCTCCTGTGCCTCGACGAGCCGGCGGCCGGCCTCGACACGAACGAGAGCGAGAACCTCGGTCAGCGGCTCCGCCGGATCGCGGACGCAGGGACGACGACGCTCCTGATCGACCACGACATGGGCCTCGTGATGAGCATCTGCGACCGCATCGTCGTGCTCGAATTCGGGGAGGTCATCGCGGCAGGCCCGCCGGACGACGTGCGCCGCGATCCTCGCGTGGTGGCGGCCTACCTCGGCAAGTCGGATGCCCGCGTGGAAACCGGGCAGCCGCGGAGCGGCGAGCGCGGCCCAGTGGGGCGGGGGACGACGTGAGCGCGCCGGTCCTCGAGATCGAAGGCCTGACGGCGGGCTACGACCGAGCCGCGGTCGTCCGCGACCTCGACCTCGAGGTCGTGGACGGCGCGATCGTCGCGCTCCTCGGAGCGAACGGGGCCGGCAAGACGACGACCCTCCGCGCCGTGTCCGGGCTCGTGCGTCCGATGGAGGGGGCGATCCGCTTGCAGGGGCAGGACCTGGCGCGCGTGCAGCCGAGCGCGCGGGCGAAGCTCGGCATCGCGCACGTTCCGGAGAACCGTGGCCTGTTCTTCGGCCTCACCGTCGCCGAGCACTTTCGGCTCGGCTACCGGGGCGAGCGCCTCGACTCGGCCGTCGCCTACCGGTACTTCCCCGCGCTCGAGCCGCTGCGCGACCGGCGCTGCGGCCTGCTGTCGGGGGGCGAGCAGCAGATGCTGGCCGTCGGACGGGCTCTCGCCCGGCACCCGAGGCTCCTGCTCCTCGACGAGCTCAGCCTCGGCCTTGCCCCGCTCATCGTCGAGAGCCTGCTGCCGGTGGTGCGCCGGTACGCGGAGGAGAGCGGCTGCGGCGTCGTGCTGGTCGAGCAGCACATCGAGCTCGCCCTGACGATCGCGGACCGCGGCTGCGTCCTCTCCCACGGAGAGATCGTCCTCCGCGGCGAGGCCGAGGAGCTTCGCGCGAACCACGAGCTCCTGATCTCGAGCTACTTCGGCGAGCACGCCGACCTCTACGCAGGAGGGTCGACTTGAGCCGGTCTGCGGCGCCCGAAACGAACTACGAGAAGCTGCGTGCAGCGATCGTGCGCGGCGAGATCGCGCCGAACTCGCGGCTCGTCGAGTCCGACATCGTCACGTCGTTCGCCATGACGCGGGCCGCCGTGCGCAACGCGCTCATCCGGCTCGAGCAGGAAGGGCTGGTCGTGCGCGAGCCGCACCGCGGCGCCAGGGTGCGACAGGTCACCGACGTCGAGGCGATCGAGATCCTGCAGGCGCGCGCCGTGCTCGAGGGGCTCGCGGTGCGCCTCACCGCCGAGCGGATCGACGAGACCGGCGTGGAACGGCTGCGCGAGTCGCTGGCACGGCACCGGGCGCTGCTCGAGTCGGGCGACCTGCTCGGCGCCTCGGACGCGAACGCCGACCTCCACGCGACGCTGCTCGAGCTGTCCGGGCACAGCACCGCCCAGCGCCTCATCCACGGGCTCAACTCACAGACCGTGCGGTACCAGTACCGGACGATCCTGATCGCCGGTCGGCCGGCGGCATCCCAGGCCGAGCACGCGGCGATCGTCGAGGCGGTCATCGCGCGCGAGCCGGAGAAGGCCGAGGACGCAATGCGCCGGCACCTGTTCAACGTGGCCGACGCGCTCCAACGGGGGTCGCTGACGCGCATCGACAGCGTGAGCCGCGGGGTGATCGAGGCCCGCGGTGGGTAACCATCCAGCACAAGCGAACGCGC
Source organism: Gaiella sp. (assembly GCA_036376855.1). Lineage (GTDB taxonomy): Bacteria > Actinomycetota > Thermoleophilia > Gaiellales > Gaiellaceae > Gaiella. The sequence goes on from DASUZN010000183.1 coordinate 4,023, forward strand.
CGCGGCGCGGGGAGGGATCGACGTGAGCGAGAAGAGCCTCGAAGACCTGCTGCGATCGTCGGGGAACCCGGTCGAGCTGCTCCGCAACTCGCAGGCGGGCCCGAATGTCTACCCCGGCGTGCCGTCGGAGTACACGAACTGGCGCGACGAGCAGCAGGCATGGCAGCAGACGTGCGTGCTCTACAACCAGTCGTACCACATGGCGGATCTGGCGGTCCGTGGCCCGGACGCGCAGGCGCTGCTCTCCCACCTCGCCGTGAACAGCTTCGAGGGCTTCGGCGTCGACCGGGCCAAGCACTTCGTGCCCTGCACGCCGGACGGCTACGTGATCGGCGACGTGATCCTCTTCCACCTCGCCGAGAACACGTTCAACCTCGTCGGCCGCGCGCCGGCACTCAACTGGATCACCTACCACGCGGAGACCGGCGGCTACGACGTCGAGGTGGAGCTCGACCAGCGCTGGGCGCTGCGCACCGACGGCCGCCGCCGCTCGTACCGCTTCCAGGTTCAGGGGCCGAACGCCATGCAGGTGATCGAGAAGCTGCTCGGCGGCCCACCGCCGGAGCTCCCGTTCTTCCGCATGACCGACGTGCGGATCGCCGGAAGGCCCGTCCGCGCCCTGCGGCACGGCATGGCCGGCCAGCCCGGGTGGGAGCTCTTCGGGCCGTGGGACGACGAGGCACCCGTGCGCGAGGCGATCGTCGAGGCCGGCCGCGACTTCGGGCTGCGCCAGGTCGGGGGGCGCGCCTACTCGTCCAACACGCTCGAGTCGGGCTGGATCCCGTCGCCGCTGCCTGCGGTGTACACGGGCGATGCGCTGACCGCGTACCGCGAGTGGCTGCCTGCGGCGGGCTACGAGGGCTCGGCGTCGATCGGCGGCAGCTTCGTCTCTGACGACATCGAGAACTACTACTTCGCGCCCTGGGACCTCGGCTACGGCAGCTACGTCAAGTTCGACCACGACTTCATCGGGCGGGATGCGCTCGAACGGATGGCCGACGACGACCATCGGGTGAAGGTCACGCTGGCGCTCGACGACGACGACGTGACGGCCGCGATCGGGACGATGTTCGCGAAGGGTGACCGGGCGAAGTTCATCGACTG
>DASUZN010000184.1:0-4249 GCA_036376855.1 Gaiella sp.
ATCGTCGTCGACGACCGCTACGCCTGGGCCGGTGCGGTCCAGGAGGCCGCGTTCGTCGAGCGCGTCCTCACCGCTCGTGGCGGCTGAGCGTCCCTACACTCACGCTGTGGACGCGATCGACCAGGCAAACGGGCTGCTCGAGCACTATGCGTGGCTGACCCTCTCGGAGCTTCCGCCCGGGGCCAGGGTGTTCGACGCCCACACCCACCTGGGCGAGGACATCGACGGGATGGTGGGCGACCGCGAGGAGCTGCTCGCGATCCAGCGCGGCTACGGGATCGACCGCTCGTTCGTGTTCTGCCTCGACGAGCCCGACCGCCGTCCCGCCTTCACGGCGGCGAACGACCGGACGCTCGGGCACGCCGCCGCCGCACCTTCGGAGCTCCTTCCCTTCGTCCGGCTCGACCTGGACGAGATGCCGGTCCGCGAGGCGACACGGTGCATCGACCTCGGTGCGCGTGGGATCAAGCTCCATCCGCGGGCCCAGCGCTTCCTTCCCGACGACCCGCGTCTGGAGCCCGTCTTCGCGCTCGCCGCCGAGCGGCGCGTCCCTATCTTGATCCACGGCGGCCGCGGCCTTCCGCCGATCGCGGACTCGCTCGCCCGCCTGCTCGACCGTCACTGTCCGCCGGCGCTGATCGTCGCGCACGCGGGCATCGTCGACCTTGCCGCGATGGCGGAGAACTTCGCGGGCCGCCCAGGCGTCTTCTTCGACACGTCGGTGTGGAGCCCGCTCGACCTGCTCGACCTGTACCGGCTCGTCCCGCCGGAGCAGGTTGTCTACGCGTCCGACTACCCGTACGGCCGCCAGCCCAACTCGCTGCTGATGGCCGTCCGCACAGCGCGCGCGAGCGGGCTCGACGACGCGAGGGTGCGCGCGATGCTGCACGACACCGCCGCTCGGATCGCCGACGGGCTGGAGCCTGTCGCCCCGAGCGCCCCGAGCGGCGCCGCGGAGATGTCCCACCCGGTGCCGTTCCTTCGCATCCACCAGTACCTGACGATGGCATCCGCGATGCTGTGGATGCGCCAAGCTTCGGACACGTACGGCGTCCTCGGGCTGGCGCTCAACGCGTGCGACGAGCGCTCGAACGGCTACCGCGCCGAGACGGAGCAGCTGCGCGAGCTCCTCGTCGCGACGCGCGACCTGTGGGACCTCTCCGGGCGGACCGAGGACGAGGGCGACCGCCGCCGCGCCCAGCGTGGCGCCTTCCGGCTCGTCCACCTCGCGAGCGTGCTCGCGGTCACGAACCCGGCGTAGCGGCCTCGAGCCAGCTCAGACGAGCCGGTGCTGGGTCGCCCAGCGCGTCAGCTCGTGGCGGGTCGAGAGCTGCAGCTTCCGCAGGACGCTCGAGACGTGGCTCTCGACCGTCTTCACGGAGATGTCGAGCCGGGCGGCGATCTCCTTGTAGAGGTAGCCGCGCGCAATCAGCTGCAGCACCTCGCGCTCACGCGGCGTCAGCTCGTCGAGCTCGGACCCCGCCTGCTCGGAGCGGTACGCGTCGAGGACGAAGCCCGCGAGCCGCGGCGAGAAGACGGCGTCTCCCGACGCGACCCGCTCGATCGCCTCGGCGAGCTCGTCGCCGGAGATCGTCTTCGTCACATAGCCGCGCGCGCCGGCGCGGATGATCGCGATCACGTCCTCCGCGGCATCGGAGACCGACAGTGCGAGAAAGCGGACGTCGGGCCGCTCGGGTGAGACCGCGTCGATGATCGCCTCGCCGCTCCCGTCGGGGAGGTGCACGTCGAGGAGCACCACCTCGGGGTCGAGCTCCTTGATCAGCGGGATCGCCGCCGCGACCGTGCCCGCCTCGCCCACGACCTCGACCGCGTCGCCGAGCTCCGTCCTGACGCCCGCGAGAAAGAGCCCGTGGTCGTCGACGAGGACGACGCGCCTGCTCACGACGCGCTCCGGGGGATGCGGAGCTCGACCTCGGTCCCCTCGCCCGGAGTCGAGGCGACGGACGCCGATCCGCCGGCACGCTCCAGCCGGCCGCGGATCGACTCGGCGATGCCGCGGCGGTCGTCCGGGACGGCGATTGGGTCGAACCCGGCGCCGCGGTCACGGACGAACACGGCGATCTCGCTCTCCGTCACCTCGACGTAGACGTCGATCTCCTCGACCCCCGCGAACTTCGCCGCGTTCGTCATCGCCTCGCGCGCGGCGAGCACGATCGCGCCCTCGGCCCCCGCGTCACCCGAGCTCGCAAGCTCGATCCGCACGCCGAAGACGTCCTCGACGTCCGCCGCGACGGACGAGAGGGCGGCGACGACAGAGCTCCCGTCGTCGCCGAGCGGCCGGTCGGCGTAGAGCCACCCGCGGAGCTCGCGCTCCTGCCTCCGGGCGAGGGTGGCGACACGCTTCGGCTCGTCGGCGTGGCGCTGGATCAGCGCAAGGGTCTGCAGCACGGAGTCGTGGACGCGTGCGGCGACGTCGGCCCGCTCCTCGCTGCGGATCCGGCCGGCTCGCTCGGCGTCGCGCTCGACCGCGAGCCGCCAGAGCCAGGGGCCGGCGATGAGGAGGAGCCCGCCCGCGACGGCGCCCGGTGCGAGGAGCGGCGCGGGCGCGTCTCCGCCCGCCGCGAGAAGGATCACCGCGCCGATGCCGACGAGCGCGTATCCCGCGTACGACAGCGGCGCCTCGGGTCGAAGCCCGCCGCCGCGGCGCCATGCGACCGCGAGCCCGGCGCCGACGAGAGCGATGCCGACGACAGCCCGGTCGGAGAGGCCGACGGCGTGCAGCAGGAGGGAGCCGGCGATGACCACGCCGAGGCCGGCCAGCCACACCGGGCGGCCGTCCGCGTACAGCCACAGCGCGAGGTAGAGCACGATGCCGGCGCCGCCGGCGAGCGCCAGCAGCGCGAAGACGAGCCTGACCAGCGTGACGTCGACCCCGAGCGCCCGCGCAATCCCGCCGCAGACCCCGGCGAGCGCCCGGTCGGAGGTGCTCGCTGCAAATGCAGGCAGGGGCATGGCGGGATCATGGTACGGCGCGGTCGATCCGGATCGAGCCCGCGCCGACCTCGGCGTCGACGATCAGCGTTCCCTGGCTCCCCGGCGACGAGACGACGCGCTCGACGCCCCATCCGTTCGAGTCGTCGCTGAGCACCCGGATGTCCCCGGCCCGCGCACGTGCCGTTGCGTGGAGCGAGGCGCCCGCCGGCACGATGATCTCCGTGTCGCCGATGTCGACGCGCACCTTCACCCTCCGCGTCTCGTTCGCGGGGAGCGAGAGCTGCGAGAGGTCGAGCCGCACCGTGCCGATTCCCACCTCGTACGACCGGTCGAGCTCGCTCACGCTCGTCACCGTGTACTCGCGGTGGCCGATGCCGTTCTGGATGTGGACGTGGAAGACCGCCGCGGTGATCGCGGTCGCGACGAGGATCAGCGCGACGACCGAGCCGAACGCGATCCCGATGCCCTTGAAGAACCGGCGCATGCGGCGGGAGTCCTGGCGCGCGAGCGCGGCGGCCTCGCCGGCCTCGTCCTCGGATCGTGGCTCGGGGAGGCCGTGGCGCGTGAGGAAGAGGATCCCGACGCCTGCGATCGCGAGGACGATCCAGACGTCGCCGTGCGGCCAGAACGACGCGTTCGAGAGCACGACCGCCCCGGCGACCGCGAGCAGCCCGAGCCCGATCAGGGGCCAGGGCCGGTCGCGCCGCTGGCGCAGCGCCCGCGTCGCGACCGAGTCCGGCGCGCCCTCGCCTGGCATGACGAGCGCCGCGGCCGCATAGATGAGGAGCCCCGAGCCGCCGAGCAGCGTGAGCACGACGAACCCCACGCGGAAGAACGCGGGGTGGATGTCGAAGTACCGCGCGAGCCCTCCGGCGACGCCGTAGAGGATTCGGTCGGAGTCGGAGCGCTCGAGGCGCTTGGCCTCGGCGATGTGGCTCGAGTGATCGCTCATGACTCGAGGATGCCGGGCCGAGACCCCGAGCCGCCATCCGGAATGACCCTGAGGTGCCCCCGAGGCCGTCGGCTACGCGACGGCGGCCAGCGCGCGCTCGGCGAGCGTCGCGAGCGCGCGACGCTTCCAGGTGGTCTGCGGGTTCCCCGCCAGGCCGGCGGTCGGGTCGGCGGGGTTGAGCGCTCGCGGGATGTTCGCGATCCCGGCCGCGACCATCGTGACGTCGTCTCCTCGTCGCGCGGCTGCGACCGAGACGAGCGGGAACGAGAACGCCGCCCGCTCGCCGAGCCGCTCGTAGGCGGAGGCGTCCGGCGGCCCGGGAAGGCTCACGGCGACGAGAAG
>DASUZN010000185.1:0-9506 GCA_036376855.1 Gaiella sp.
ACGCTGACCGGTGTCGTCCTCACGTACCTCACGTTCGTGCTGCCGTTCGCGGTGTGGACGCTGCGCGGCTTCGTCCTCGGCATCCCGAAAGAGCTCGAGGAGGCGGCGATGGTCGACGGCTCGAGCCGGGTCGGAGCGTTCCTGCGGATCCTGCTGCCGCTCGTCGCGCCCGGGCTCGTCGCAACGTCCGTCTTCGCGTTCGTGACATCCTGGAACGAGTACATCTTCGCGAGCGTGCTGCTCTCGGACCAGTCGCAGCAGACGGTCACGGTCTGGCTCTCGTACTTCTACGGCACGAGCCGCGATACCGACTGGGGCGCTCTCATGGCCGCATCGACGCTCACGGCGATCCCGGTGATCGTCTTCTTCCTGCTCGTCCAGCGGAAGATCATGTTCGGCCTCACCTCCGGCGCCGTGCGTGGCTGACCGGGCGCCGGCGTTCCCCGCGATCGTCCCGAGGCCGCTTGCAGTTGCGCCCGAGAGAGGCGCGTTCGAGCTGACCCGAGCGGCGCGGATCGTCCTCCGTCGCGAGCACGACGGCGCCCGTCCGTGTGCACGACGTCTCGCCGAGACGCTGCGTCCTGCGACGGGGTTCCCGCTGCCCGTGACGACGCTGCGCGGCGCGCCGGCAGACGGGGACGTGGTGCTCGCCCTGCGGCCCGCCGACCGCGCGCTCGGTGACGAGGGCTACCGGCTGACGGTCGAGCCTCGCTGCGTCGTACTCGCCGCCCGCACGCCCGCCGGGCTCTTCCGCGGCACCCAGACACTCCGGCAGCTGCTCCCCGCGGCGATCGAATCGCCGAAGAGGAGGAGCGGGCCATGGCACCTCCCGGTCGTCACGATCCACGACCGACCCCGGTTCGCGTGGCGCGGGATGATGCTCGACGTCGCGCGGCACTTCTTCGGTGTCGCGGAGGTCGAGCGCCTGATCGACCTCCTGGCGCTCTACAAGCTGAACCGGCTGCACCTGCATCTGACGGACGACCAGGGCTGGCGGCTCGCGATCCGCTCGCGGCCGCGACTCACGCGTGTCGGCTCCTCGACAGCGGTGGGCGGAGGGCCTGGCGGCCACTTGACGCAGCGCGACTACCGGCGCATCGTCGCCTACGCCGCCGAGCGGTTCGTCGAGGTCGTGCCGGAGATCGACATGCCGGGCCACGTGAACGCGGCGCTCTCCGCCTACGGTGAGCTGTCCTGCGACGGTGTCACGCGGGCGCCGTACACGGGAATCGACGTCGGCTTCAGCTCGCTGTGCATCCGCAAGGAGGAGACCTACGCCTTCGTCGACGACGTGCTCGGCGAGATCGCGGCGCTGACACCCGGCCCGTATCTCCACATCGGCGGCGACGAGCCGCTGTCCACCGACCCCGAGGACTATCGCTTCTTCGTCGAGCGCGTCCAGCGGATCGTGCGCGCCCACGGCAAGCGGATGCTCGGCTGGGAGGAGGTCGCGCGCGCCGCCATCCGTCGGACGACCCTGGTCCAGCACTGGCACGACCCAGAGCTCGCGCGCGTCGCGGTGGGAAGGGGAGCGAAGCTCGTCCTCTCACCCGCGAGGAGGACGTATCTCGACCAGAAGTACGCGCGGTCGTCCGAGCTCGGGCTCACCTGGGCCGGGACGACGAGCGTCCGCAAGGCCTACGACTGGGACCCTGCGACGCTGGTCGAGGGCGTCTCGGAGCGCGACATCGCCGGCGTGGAGGCGCCGCTCTGGTCGGAGACGATCGCGACCCGGGCCGATCTCGACCACCTCGCCTTCCCGCGGCTCCTCGGCGTCGCCGAGATCGGCTGGTCGTCCGTCGAGGGCCGCTCCTGGCGCGAGTACCGGCAGCGCCTCGCCGCCCACGGACCGCGTCTCGACACCCTCGGCGTCGGCTACCACCGCGCCCCGGACGTGCGGTGGTGAGCGCCCCGGTCAGCGCTTGCCGGTGACCGATCCGAGGCCCGTGTTGAGCTCGGCGCGTGGGCACGAGCCCCAGTAGCCGCGGCGTGCATCGCGCGCCTCGTCCACGGCGTCGAGAAGCTCACGTGCGTGGACGCCGCGCTCCTTTCGGAAGAAGTACGGCGAGGCGGCGCCTTCCCGCACCAGCTCGACGTTGACGTTCTCGCCACGGACGAAGACGTAGCGCAGCAGGCGGCCGAAGCGGTCTCTGTCGTCGAGCTTCGGATCGGAGGCAAGCGTCACGCGCGTCCCCTTCGGCGCGAGGTCGATCAGCGCCTCGAGCGCCGCGCGTCCGTAGCAGTCGGTCGTCAGCTCCGGGGCGTCGACCTGGAGCAACCGGACCTTGCCACCGTTCGTCAACGTCAGCGTGTCGCCGTCGTTGACCCACTCGACGACGGCCGCGGCGCTCCCCGTCGTCGTCGGGGTGTCGGCGTTCCCGGATCCCTGGCAGCCCGCCGCGAGCAGCGCGACGAGCACGAGCGGGATCAGTCGCTCGGCACCCACACGAGTCGCGTCTCGAGCACGCGGACGTCGGTTGCCTCGAGCCGGATCGTCAGCGTGTCGACCTCGGCGGCGGTCGCCCTCCAGCGCTCGTCGATCTCGGCGACCTCGTCGAGGATCTCCTGCTCGAGCTCGGCGAGGTCGTCCTTCGTCGCGTCGACCTTCTCCTCCGCGGTCTGCTTGCGCTCCGAGGTGCGGGTGGTCATACCGCGCCGGGACGCAGCGCTGCCGACGGCGCTCGCCATCGAGCGTGCGCTGCGACGCCCGCCGAAGAGGGCTCCGAGGACGGCTCCGGCGCCGGAGATGAGCTCGCTGGCCTGACGCGTCCGCGTGTCGGTGTCGAGCTCCTCGACGCGCCGCTGGGCCTGCGCCAGCGCCTTGTCGAGCCGGTCGCGCTTGGTCTCGAGGCGATCCTTGATCTTCGCCGCTTCCGCGTCCGCCCGCTCCTGGGCTCCCGCGTCGCAGCGCTGCGCAAAAACCTCGGCCGACTCGCCGGGTCGCGAGACGAACTTGAGCGCGCGGTTGCGCTGCAGCTCCAGCGGGCGGCGGTCGACGAGGTGGCGCTGGATGTCCTTCGCCGTCTGCGTGAAGAACCTCGCATCCGCGACCGAGGCCTGCGGGAGGACGAAGGCGGCGCCGGCGGGAGGCGCGGTCGAGAAGTCGCGGTCGTCGTAGTCGACCTGCGACTCGCTCGCGAGGTCGAGACCGCCGTCGAGCGGACCGTAGACGGCCTCGAACTCTTCCTGCTCGTCGACGTTCGCGGCGCTGTCGTCGTAGCGCAGGGACACGCGAGCCGCGAGGAACGCACGGAGCCTCGTCGAGCCGGCGACGGCCCCGACGTCCTTCGCCCAGGCAGCGGCCGGATCGAGGTACGACACCGCGATCCCTGCGGCGACGGGCGGAGGAATCGGCGTCTCGTCGTCGGCGATCGCTGCCGCGGACGGAGCCGCGGGCGAGGGGGCGGCGGGCGCCGATGCGAGTACCGAGGGCGCAGCGGCCGTGGCTGTCGCGGGCTTCAGCGGCGCGAGCTGCTCCTTCGTAAGCGGCCCGCGGAGGTACGACATGGCCCAGCGCGTCGTCAGGAGCCGCGGCGCCGACGCCTTGGCGGAGACAAGGAGGAACTGCCGCTTCCCGAGGCCGCCGATCGCCTTGTCGAGCTCGGCGACATCGGTCGTGCCGGCGGCCGAGCGGAGCCCCTCGAGCACCCGTGCCTTGTCGTTTTCGGTCTGGAGGCGCCCGACGAGCCACGTCCCGGCGTTCGACATCGCCTTGTAGTCGAGGTCGACCGGGTTCTGCGTCGAGAGCACGAGCCCGAGCCCGAAGGCACGGCCCTGCTTGAAGATCGTGAGAATCGGCTTCTTCGGCGGCGGCGCGGCGCTCGGCGGGACGTAGCCGAACACCTCATCCATGTAGGCGAGCGCGCGCAGGTCGGGCGTGCCCTCCTGGCCGCGCATCCACGTGACGAGCTTCGAGAACACGAGCGTGACGACGAATTGCCGCTCCTCCTCGGAGAGGTGCGCGAGGTAGATCACGGCGCAGCGCGGTTTCCCGTCTGCCGTGAAGAGGAGCTTCTGCGGGTCGAGCGGCTCGCCCTCGCCCCAGGCGGCGAACGTCGGGGACGCCACGAGCGCGTTCAGCGTGAACGCGAGCTTCGTCCGGTCGGCGGGCGGGAAGAACTGGTCGATCTCGAACACCCCGAGCTTGCGGATCGGTGGCGTCTGGATCTCCCCGATCAGCGTGCCGAGGTCGAGGTTGCGGCCCGCACGCCACGCGTTCTCGATCAGGTTCGAGAGCAGCACGTGCTCGCGGCTCGAGAGTGGGTCAGCCCTGATCCCGACGAGCGCGAGCAGGCTCGTGACCGTGCCCTCGATCTCGTCCCGCAGCGCCTCGGCGTCCGTGTCCCAGGAGAGTGCCGGCGCGTCGAGCGAGCCGACGATGTTGAGCGGGACGCCGGCGGTCGAGCCGGGCGTATAGATCGTCACGTCGCCGGCGTCGCGAAGCGCCTGCAGTCGCTCGGGCCCGACCCCGTTCGCCGCGAGGCCCTCACGCCAAATCGTGGCCTGCTTCGCCGCGTACTCGTCGACGGTGACGCCGGCGGCCTGTGCGTCCGCCTCGCTCACCCACGGTCGGAAGCTCGCCGGCTCGAGGTCGGGGAAGACGAGCGCGAGGTTCGTCATGTCGCCCTTCGGGTCGAGCACGAGCGTCGGGATCCCCGCCAGACGCGCCTCCTCCAACAGGACGACGGCGAGGCCCGTCTTGCCGGATCCCGTCATGCCGGTCACGACCCCATGGGTCGTCAGGTCGCTCGAGCCGATCACGACCTCGTCGGCGCCGGCCTTGCCGGTCGACGGATCGATCGCGTAGCCGACGTGGAACGAGCCCCTGTCCGCCATCGGCCCGCAGTCTAGAGTCACGCCGATGCTCGACAGGCTGAGGGTCGACCCGGGGAGCGCGGCCCGCATCGCGGAGCGGAGCACCGACGACAGGCTCGGGCTCGAGAAGGACGACGGCGAGAAGCGGCTCGACGAGCTGGTCGAGCGAATCGACCAGCTCCAGTATCGGCTCTACGCGGAGGATCGCCGGAGCCTGCTGCTGGTCCTCCAGGGCCTCGACGCCTCCGGCAAGGACGGGGTCGTGCGGCGCGTCTTCGAGGGTGTCAACCCGATGGGCGTCACCGTCACCTCGTTCAAGGCGCCGGTCGGCGCCGAGCTCCAGCACGACTACCTCTGGCGCATCCACCGAGCGCTGCCGCAGCGGGGCACGATCGGCATCTTCAACCGCTCGCATTACGAGGACGTCGTCGCGGTGCGGATGTACGAGATCGCGCCCGAGGCGGTCTGGCGGCCGCGCTACGCGCACCTCCGCGACTTCGAGCGGATGCTCGTCGACGAGGGGACGACGGTCGTGAAGGTCTTTCTCAACGTCTCTCGCGACGAGCAGCGCGCCCGGCTCCAGGAGCGGGTCGACGACGTCGAGAAGCGCTGGAAGTTCCGCCACGACGACCTGAAGGTGCGCGAGCGCTTCGACGACTGGATCGCCGCGTGGGAGGAGGCACTCGACGAGACCTCGACCGACTGGGCGCCATGGCATGTCGTGCCCGCCGACCGCAACTGGGTGAAGGCGCTCGCCGTCGCCGAGCTCGTCGCCGGCGCGCTCGAGCGGCTCGACCCGCAGCTCCCCGAGCCCGAAGAGGGGATCGAGGGGCTCCAGATCCGATAGGGGAGCCGCGACGTCGGAATCGCCGCCGTGGATTCCGACGCCGCGGGTGGGGAGGGAGACCTAGAGCAGGATCCGCGCCGCGAGCTCGGGGGAGCACCCGCGCCGCACGAGATCGACCGCGTCGTGCAGGTCGACCTCCACGTTCGCCGCGAGCACCGCAGCCGCGTCGAGGTCGTACCCAGTCCTGCAGAGCGCGTCGAACCGCCAGGCGAGGACTTCGGCCGCCTCGTCCACGCGGAGATCTTCGAACTGTGCCGCCGTCATTCCCTGCCCCCTCTCGTGAGAGCCGACCGCCGCTCGGAGCTCTCGATTGCCATGCGAGTAACGTCGTCCATGCTGCCGGGACGGACTTCCCCCACGGGGCGAGACGTGCCTAGCCCTTCGGGTGGTCGCCGGTGGAGAGGCGCGTGGGCTGGCGTGCCGCACGCCTCCCGCATAGGCTGCGCCCGTTGCGGGTCTGGGGGACACACATCGCGGACGAGCTGGCCGTCGATCTCGTCGGGATGCTTCGCGGGGCGGGGCTCGATTCGACCGCCGCCAAGATCGCCGACGCGCTGGCCTGGGGCAGCGCGGGGCCGACGCTCACCCCGCTCGACGCGGAATGTCTCCTCCGTGTTCTCCACACCCCGCCCGACGGGCTCGTCGAGCTTCGCGCGCTCCTGGTCATGAGCCTCCGCGAGCCGCCCGGCACGGTGTTGTCGTGCATCGAGTGCGACTGCATGAGCGACACCGCGCCCGGCTGGGTCGCGGTGGTCGTCCACGACCCGGACGGCGTCGAAGCGGCCGGGATCGCCACGTACTGCCCGCCCTGCGCGGCGCGCGTGCTCGAGTACGCGCCTCGCAGCGGCGTCTACACCTGACTGTTCGAGCTTCGGTAGCCGCGGTCGCGGCTCGCGCTCACCCGCTCATCGAGTCGTGCAGCTCGTACCAGCCCTCGCGCGCCGGCGGTGTGAACTCCTCGCCAGCCTCGGTAGCCGCGGCGATCATGGATTCGATGATCGGCTCGAGCTTCTCCTTCATGAAGCGCTCGCCGTCGTCGCGCGTCTGCCATACGTCGAAGATGCGGAAGACGCCCGCATCGTGGTCGAAGCCCGCCGTGTGAATCAGCAGGCCCTGCGGCGACGCTCCCTGGAGGTCGAGCTTCGCGACGACGGCGTCGTAGTTCGTCGTGCTCGTGTCCCCGTCCACGATCGGGAACTCCTGGATGAAACCGATGGCCACGGGTGCTCCTTCCAATCGAACGATGCCGCGCCCGCCGAGCGTAACGCGGTCGCAGGGTCATCCAAACGCGGCGCACACGGGACAACGTGAGCGCAACGAAGGCCCGAAAACCGACCTCGGCGCCTCGAACGTGCGAGACTCGCCGTCCGCGCGAAACCGACCAGGAGGGGACGATGCCGACGACGGCTGCCGATCGAGAGATTCTTCCCATCCCCGACCGCCCCTACGACGGGCCGGTGTACGAGGACGCGAAGGATCCGGACGCGAAGTTCGCGCCGATCGAGCCGCTGCGTCCGCCCGACGGCGCGCCGAACGTGCTCGTCGTGCTGATCGACGACGCCGGGTTCGGGTCATCGAGCGCGTTCGGCGGCCCGTGCAGAACGCCGACCGCCGAGCGCCTGGCTGGCGACGGCCTCAAGCTGAGCCGGTTCCACACGACGGCGCTCTGCTCACCGACCCGGGCGGCGCTTCTCTCGGGGCGGAACCACCACACGGTGGGGATGGGCGGGATCACCGAGATCGCCACGTCGGCGCCGGGGTACACGTCGGTCCGGCCCAACACCTGCGCGCCGCTCGCGGAGACGCTGAAGCTGAACGGCTACTCGACCGCCCAGTTCGGGAAGTGCCACGAGGTGCCCGTCTGGGAGACGAGCCCGCTCGGGCCGTTCGACTCGTGGCCGAGCGGCGGCGGGGGCTTCGAGCACTTCTACGGCTTCATCGGGGGCGAGACGAACCAGTACTACCCGGCGATCTACGAGGGAACGACCGCAGTCGAGCCCGACAGGACGCCCGAGGAGGGCTACCACTTCACCGAGGACATGACCGACCGGGCGATCGCGTGGATCCGCCAGCAGAAGACACTGATGGGGGACAAGCCGTTCTTCGTGTACTTCGCCCCCGGTGCGACGCACGCGCCGCACCACGTGCCGGAGGAGTGGTCCGCGAGGTACAAGGGCGCTTTCGACGGCGGCTGGGACGCGCTGCGCGAGGAAACGCTCGCGCGCCAGAAGGAGCTCGGCGTCGTCCCGTCCGACGCAGAGCTGACCGAGCGTCCGGCGGAGATCCCCGCGTGGGACGACATCGCGGACGACCTGAAGCCGGTGCTCGCGCGCGAGATGGAGGTCTACGCCGGCTTCATGGAGCACACCGACCACCACGTCGGACGGCTCGTCGACGCGCTCGACGATCTCGGGATCCTCGAGAACACGCTCGTCTTCTACATCGTCGGCGACAACGGCGCGAGCGCCGAGGGCGACCTGCACGGCTGCTTCAACGAGATCGCGCACTTGAACGGCGTCAACGACCTCGAGACGACCGAGTTCCTGGTCTCGCGGATCGACGACTTCGGCACGCCGAACGCCTACAACCACTACGCGGTCGGCTGGGCGCTGGCGATGGACACGCCGTACCAGTGGACGAAGCAGGTCGCGTCGCACTGGGGCGGCACGCGCAACGGCGCGGTCGTCCACTGGCCGAAGGGCATCGAGGCGCGTGGCGAGGTGCGCCATCAGTTCCACCACGTGATCGACGTCGCCCCGACCGTGCTCGACGCCGCGGGACTGCCCGAGCCGAAGCAGGTGCACGGCGTGGCGCAGCGACCGATGGAGGGCGTCAGCATGCGCTACGCGTTCGACGACGCCGATGCGGCGGACCGGCGTGAGACGCAGTACTTCGAGATGTTCTGCAACCGCGGGATCTACGACCGGGGCTGGACTGCCGTGACGCGGCATTCGCTCCCCTGGATCGTCGAGCCGCTCCCGCCGTTCGCCGACGACACGTGGGAGCTCTACGACACGAACACGGACTGGACCCAGGCCCACGATCTCGCGGCCGAGATGCCCGACAAGCTCGAGGAGCTCAAGACGCTGTTCATGGAGGAGGCGCGCAAGTACAACGTGCTTCCGCTCGACGACCGGCGGGTCGAGCGCTTCCTCCCCGAGATCGCCGGGCGCCCGACGCTGGTCACAGGCCCGTCGCAGCTGCTCTTCGGCGGGATGTCGCGCCTGAGCGAGAACGTCACGATGAACGTCAAGAACAAGTCCCACTCCGTCACGGCACAGGTCACGGTGCCCGAGGTCGGGGCGGAGGGGGTCATCATCTCGCAGGGCGGTGCGTACGCCGGCTGGAGTCTCTACCTGGAAGGCGGCCGGCCGACGTACTGCTACAACCTCTTCGGCGTCCGGGAGTTCCACACGCGCGGCGACACGGCGCTCCCGGCCGGCGAGCATCAGGTGCGCATGGAGTTCGCCTACGACGGCGGCGGCCTCGGGAAGGGCGGCGCGGTTACGCTCTACGTCGACGGGACCGCGTGCGCGCAAGGCAGGGTCGACGCGACCGTGCCGATGGTGTTCTCCGCCGACGAGACCTGCGACGTCGGGAGCGACACGGCCTCGCCCGTGAGTAGCGACTACACCTCGGCGGGGAGCCGCTTCACCGGCGTCGTCGAGTGGGTGCAGATCGACACCGACGACGCGGCCGAGGACGTCGACCACCTGATCACGCCGGAGCAACGGCTTCGGATCGCGATGGCGCGGCAGTAGGCGGCGAGCGACGGCCCGCCGATCGGGACGAGACATCGCGAGGCGATAGACTCGGCGTTCAACGATCTGCTCTTCTTCTGCAT
>DASUZN010000186.1:0-3560 GCA_036376855.1 Gaiella sp.
GTGCCGGAGCTCCGCTACCCCTTCGACGACGAGTTCTACGTCTTCGAGCCCGACCCCGACTCGGGGCTCTCCTCCGACACGGTCAGCGCCGTGTACCTGGAGTCGAAGCGGCGGCGCCGGACCGATCTGCGCGTGCCGTTCACGTACCGTCTCAGCCGCCGCATGCACGACGGAGTCTTCGCGCCCGACGCGCCGCTCAACGCCACCGGCCGCGCGGTCTATCGCGGCCTCGAGCGCGGGCCGCGCGTCGCACGGCGCGCCGCGCACGCAGTCGAGCAGGCGGCGAAGGTCTCGCTCTTCGGCTGCCTCGACTGCGGCGACTGCTCGCTGCCCGAGATCGCGTACGTGTGCCCCGAGTCCCAGTGCGCCAAGAACCAGCGCAACGGACCGTGCGGCGGAACCCGCGAAGGGCTCTGCGAGGTCTACGACAGCGAGTGCATCTGGTCGCAGGCCTACGAGCGCCTGAAGGCCTACGGCGAGGAGGAGTCGATGCTGGACGGCCCGGTGGTGGTCAAGGACAACGCGCTCGCGGGGACGAGCGCATGGGCGAACGCCTTTCTCGGCCGCGACCACCAGGCACGGGACAGCGCGCCGTGACGGCGTCGCCCGCTCAGGGGGAGCTGCTCTGGGCCCCGCCTCCCGACGCTCGCGCGCGCAGCGAGGTCGGCCGCTACCTCGGCTGGCTCGAGGCAGAGCGCGGGCTCGCGTTCGCCGACTACCACGAGCTCCATCGGTGGTCGATCACCGACCTCGAGGGGTTCTGGGGCTCGCTCTGGGACTTCTTCGAGGTGAAGGCGGCGGCACCCTACGAACGGGTGCTGGCCTCCGACGGGATGCCCGGAGCCGTGTGGTTCCCGGGCGCGCAGCTGAACTACGCGGAGCACGCGCTCGGGCGCGACGAGGACGTCGACACGATCGCTGTCCTCGCCCGCTCGCAGACCCGCGACCCGTTCGAGCTCACGTTCGGCGACCTGCGCGAGCAGGTGGCACGGGCGCGCGCCGGGCTCCGGCGCCTCGGGGTCGGCCGCGGCGACCGGGTTG
Source organism: Gaiella sp. (assembly GCA_036376855.1). Taxonomy (GTDB): domain Bacteria; phylum Actinomycetota; class Thermoleophilia; order Gaiellales; family Gaiellaceae; genus Gaiella. Next base: position 1,042 of record DASUZN010000186.1, read on the forward strand.
TCGCGTACCTCCCGAACATCCCGGAGACGCTCGTCGCCTTTCTCGCCACCGCGAGCCTCGGGGCGATCTGGGCGACGTGCGCGTCCGAGTTCGGGCCGCGCAGTGTCCTCGACCGGCTCGGACAGCTCGAGCCGAAGGTCCTCCTCGCGATCGCCGGCTACCGGTTCGGCGACAAGGACGTCGACCGTCGCGAGCAGGTGGCCGCCGTCCGCGCCGGGCTGCCGTCGCTCGAGCACGTCGTCCACGTCCCGTACGCCGACGGCGCCGACGACGCGCTGCCCGACACGCTCGGCTGGGACGAGCTCCTCGGCGCGACGGGGCCGCTCGAGTTCGATCCCGTGCCGTTCGCCCACCCGCTGTACGTGCTCTTCTCGTCCGGCACGACCGGGCTCCCCAAGGCGATCGTCCACGGGCACGGCGGCATCCTCTTGGAGCACTGCAAGAACCTCGGCCTCTGCTTCGACATCCACTCGGGCGACCGGGTGCTCTGGTTCACGACGACCGCGTGGATGATGTGGAACGCCCTCGTCTCGAACCTCGTCCTGCGCGCCTCGATCCTGATGATCGACGGCAACCCGGGTTACCCCGACTTCTCGTTCCAGTGGCAGCTCGCGGAGGAGACCCGGGCCACGTTCATGGGGCTCTCCCCCGCCTTCACCATGGCGTGCCGCAAAGACGGGCTCGAGCCGGGGCGCCGCTTCGACCTCTCCTCGATCCGCACCGTGTGTGCGGCCGGCTCGCCGCTCCCGCCCGAGGGGTACACCTGGCTCTACGAGCAGCTCGGCTCCGACCTCTTCCTGAACGTCGGCAGCGGTGGAACCGACGTCTGCTCCGGCCTCGTCTCGGCGTACCCGATCCTGCCGGTCTACGCCGGTGAGATCACCGCCCCGTGCCTCGGCGTCGACGCCGTCGCCTACGACCTCGACGGGCGCACTGTGGTGGGGGAGCTCGGCGAGCTGGTGATCCGGCGCCCGATGCCCTCCATGCCGGTCGGGTTCTGGAATGACCCCGACGGCTCCCGCTACCGCTCCGCCTATTTCGAGCACTACCCGGGCGTCTGGCGGCACGGCGACTGGGTGCTCTTCACCGAGCGTGGCAGCTGTGTGATCACCGGCCGCTCCGACGCGACGCTCAACCGCGGGGGCGTGCGACTCGGGACGAGCGAGCTCTACGGCGTCGTCGAGGAGATGGACGAGGTGCTCGACAGCCTCGTCGTCCATCTCGAGCAGACCGACGACCTGCTCCTGTTCGTCGTCCTCCGGGACGGCGTCGTCCTCGATGACGCGCTCGAGCGCCGGATCTCCGACGCGCTGCGGACGAGCCTCTCCCCCCGGCACCGGCCCGACGAGATCCACGCAGTGCCCGCGATCCCGCGCACGATGACGGGCAAGAAGCTCGAGTTGCCGGTCAAGCGGATCATCGGCGGCGCAGCGGTCGCCGACGTCGCGAGCCGCGACGCGCTGGTCGATCCCGCCGCGATCGAGCCGTTCGTGGCGTACGCGAAGGAGCGCGCCGACAGGGGCTGACCTTGGCCGTGAGGCGCGGGGCGTGGCTACGCGGCGTCCGGTGGCGCCTTCCCGAGGATGAGATCCGCCGCCTTCTCGGCGATCATGATCGTCGCGGCGTTCGTGTTCGCGCGGGTGACCGTTGGCATCACCGAGGCGTCGACGACGCGCAGGCCCTCGACGCCGTAGACGCGCAGCTCCGGATCCACGACGGCCCCCATCGCGCAGGTCGAGGACGGGTGGTAGACGGTCTGGGCCACGCGGGTGACCCAGTCGACGATGTCGTCCTCCGAGTCGGACGCCGGAACGCTCAACGGCTCACGGACGATGGCCTGGAGCGCGGGCTGCCCCGCGATCTCGAGGGCGATCCGCACACCCGCGAGCATGCTCGCGCGGTCCTCCTCCGTCGTCAGGAAGTTGCAGAGGACCCGGGGCTTCGAGTCGGCCATCGGCGTGCGCAGCATCACCTTGCCGCGCGACGTCGGCTTGACGATCACCGGCCCGAACGCGTAGCCGTTGTCCGGCGGCGGCGTCAGGCCCTCGTCGAAGAACGGAGCCGCCGCGAAGTGGAACTCGACGTCGTGAGCCTGAAGATCCGGGCGCGTCCGGAAGAAACCGCCCCCCTCCGGGTAGTTCGAGGTGAGCGGCCCGCGGCCCTCGCTCTCGAGCAGCGCGAAGTTCTCGGGCGTGAAGATCCCGAACAGACCGGGCTCGTCGGTGAGGTAGTTGACGTTGACCATGCAGTGGTCCTGGAGGTTGCGACCCACCGGCAGCTCCTGACGGACCGCGATCCCGAACGGCTCGAGCTCCTCCGCGAGCCCGATCCCGGAGAGCATCAGAAGCACCGGCGAGTGGTACGCGCCGCCGGACACGATCACCTCGCGCTCGGCGCGGACGGTCTCGCGGACGCCGCCGCGCACGAGCTCGACGCCGACGGCACGGTCGCCCTCGAAGACGAGCCGCTCGACGAACACCCCCGAGACGACCTGGAGGTTCGGCCGGCCCTCCGCCGGA
>DASUZN010000187.1:0-3980 GCA_036376855.1 Gaiella sp.
CCCGAACCGTTCGAGCGGCCCGGCCCTCCGGATCCTCCGCCACTGAGCGAGCCGCTTCGCGCCGGGCACGTCTTCGCCGCGGTCGCCGAGCGGCTCGCGGCGGACGCGATCGTGTTCGAGGAGTCGCCCTCCAACCGCCCGGAGCTACTCGCGCGCCTGCCGACGCGGCAGCCGCTCGGCTCACTCAGCCCCGCCATGGGTGGGCTCGGGTTCGCGCTTCCCGCGGCGACCGGCATTCGGATGGCGTGCCCCGACCGTCCGGTGGTCGCCTTCGTCGGCGACGGCTCGTCGCTCTACTCGATCCAGTCGCTCTGGAGCGCCGCGCACTACGGCGCCGGCGCCCTCTTCGTCGTCCTCGCGAACGGGGGCTACGCGGTGATGGATCGGCTGGCCGAGCAGCACGGAGGCACCGCCCCGTGGCCGGGCTTCGGGGTCGACGTCGCCGGCCTCGCTCGTGCGTTCGGCTGTCCTGCACGCACCGTCCGGGAGCACGGCGAGCTGATCGAGACGCTCGACGACGTGGTCCCCGGGCTCGCGGCCCGCGCCGAGCCGTTGCTGCTCGAGGTGGTCGTCCAGCCCGACGAGAGCTTCGCGCCGTGAGCGCGCCGACGGAGGAGGTGGCGTCGTGAAGGCCGCGCTGATGCGTGCGTACCACGCGCCGCTCGAGCTCGTCGAACGGCCGAGGCCGGAGGTGTCCGCCTCGAGCGACGTGCTCGTGCGCGTCGGCGGCGCGGGCGTCTGCGCCACCGACCTCCATGCGATCGACGGCTTGATGGAGCCGGCGGGCGTGACGCTGCCGCTCGTGCTCGGCCACGAGAACGCCGGCTGGGTCGAGGCGGTCGGGCCCGGGGTGACGACGGTCGCGCCGGGCGACGCCGTGCTCGTCTATCCGCCGTACAGCTGTGGCCTGTGTGTCGCGTGCCGGCGCGGCAACGACATGCACTGCGTCCGCCATCAGTTCACCGGGCTGTCGGTCGACGGCGGGTTCGCCGACTACGTCCTCGTCACGGAGCGGTCGCTCGTCTCGCTCCCCGCGGGGGTGGAGCCGGTGGAGGTGGCGCCGCATGCCGACGCGGGCCTGACCGCGTACCACGCCGTCCGCCGACTCGCGCATCTCGCCGTCCCGGGGACGACCGCCGTCGTGATCGGTGTCGGCGGTGTCGGGCACATCGCGCTCCAACTCGTGCGCGAGATGGGCTCGAGCGCGGTGATCGCGATCGACACGGACGAGAGGCGGCGGCGCTTTGCGACCGAGCTCGGCGCCGACCACGTCGTCGAGGGCGGCGACGCGGTCGACGCGGTGCGCGACCTCACGGGCGGCCGCGGCGCGGATCTCGTGTTCGACTTCGTCGGGACGGACGACACGCACGCCGGCTCGGCGGCCATGCTGGCCCGCGGCGGGACGTACTCGGTGATCGGCTACGGCGGCACCATCTCGATCCCGTCGCCCGCGCTCGTCGTGGACGAGCACGCGGTGGTCGGCAACCTCGTCGGCACCTGGATCGACCTCTGGGAGCTGCTCCAGCTCCACGCCGCGGGGCGGATCGTGCTGCAGACCGAGGTGCACCCGCTCGACGACGTCAACGACGTGCTCGCCAAGCTGCGCGACGGCGACGTGAACGGCCGCGCGGTTCTCGTCCCCGGCTAGATCTCGAGGGCAGGAGGCTCGGGTACGCCCAGCTCGCGCTGGAGCGCCTCGCCGAGCGCCAGGAGGTTCCAGTCCGCACCGGCCGGGCCGACCAGCGAGACCCCGACCGGAAGGCCCGCACGGCCGACGCCGGCCGGAAGCGCGGCGGCCGGGAAGCCCGTCCAGTCCCAGAGGTGCGTCAGGGAGATGAGCGCGTAATCCGTCCCCGCGTGGTCGTAGCCGGCGCCGCGCAGCGGTGCGACGACCGGGATCGTCGGCTCGAGGACCGCGTCGACACGGTGCTCGGCGAGCCATCCCGCCCAGGCGCCGGCCGTCTCGAGCCTGCGTCCCTGGGCAGCGACGTAGTCCTCGGCGGACATCGCACGGCGCTCCCCCGTCTCGACCCATTCGCGCAGCGAGGGACGGTAGTCCTCACGGTGGGCGTCGAAGCGGCGGTGGTACACCAGCATCTCGGTCGTCAGCACGTCGACGAAGTCCTCGCCGACGGCGTCGGGCAGGCCGGGCGCGGGCGGCTGGACGATCTCCGCGCCGAGCCGGCGGCATGCGTCGAGCGCGCGGTCGAAGCCCTCCGCCACATCGGCGTCGAGCTCCACGGAATCGAGGCGCGGCGACACCGCGATGCGCGCACCGGCGAGCCGTGTCCCGGGGCTCGCGGGCGTGGCGTGGAGCGCGCTCTCGGCACGGCGCGCATCGGGGCCGGCCATCGCCGCGAGGAGCACTGCGCAGTCTGCGAGCGAGCGTGCCATCGGGCCTGCGTGGTCGAGGCTCCAGGCAAGCGGCACGACGCCGGCGAGCGAGACGAGCCCGCGGGTCGGCTTGAGCGCCGAGGTGCCGGAGCACGCGGACGGGATTCGCAGCGACCCGGCGGTGTCGGTGCCTGTCGCCGCCGGGGTCATGCACGCGGCGAGCGCTGCTGCCGAGCCACCGCTCGAGCCGCCGGCAGTGCGCTCGAGCGCCCACGGGCTTCCGACCTGGTCGGTTGTCCCGCCGGCGGCGAACTCGTGCGTGTGGAGATGGCCGAGGAGCACCATGCCCGCGGCTGACAGCTGCTTCCAGACGTCGCAGTCCTCCGACGGCACGTCGTGGAGCAGCGTGCTGGAGGCCGTGACGGGCTTTCTGGCGACGCCGTAGAGGTCCTTGAGCCCGACCGCAACGCCGGTCAGGACCGGCGCGGGGCCGTCACGACGGACGGCCGACCCGGAGAGGCGCTCGTCCGCACGCGCCGCCGCCGCGAGCGCGTCCTCCTCGTAGACCCGGACCCAGGCGTTGATCGAGCCGGCGTCGCCCTCGTGGCTGTGCGCGCCGTCCACCTCGCGGATGCGTGATAGCAGCGCTTGTGCGAGCTCGGTCGCCGACAGGGCGCGGCGCGCGAGCAGTGCCGACGCCTCGACGACACCGAGGCGCGTGAGGTCGGTCAAGCGGCGACCCGTGTGGGATCGAGAAAGCGCCGCGGGTTGTCGATCGTCAGCTCGTCGATCTGCGCGTCGGTGACACCGTGCTCGCGCAGCACGGGCAGGATCGTCCTCGCGAGGTGGAGGTAGTCGGGCCGCTCGTCCGCGAAGTTCGGGTCGCCGACCATGAAGTCCATGAAGCACGCGGCGTCGTGCGAGAGGTGGACGCGGTCGCCATAGCCCTCCTCGAGGAGGGCGAGCAGCGTCCGGATCCGGTCGGCGTCCGGGTTGAAGTGGGGGATGTTGAAGCGGTCGAAGCCGAGGATCGCACCCGAGTCGGCGATCGCTCGCAGATACCCAAGGTCGTTGCTGTCGCCCGCGTGCGCGACGACCACGCGGGCGGGCTCGATGCCTCGGCCCGTGAGCGCGTCGAGCGCGAGCGTGCCCGTGCCGGCGCGGGCGTTCGTGTGCACCATCACGGGCGCGCCGGTCTCGAGCGCCGCGATCGCGACGGCGTCGAGGATCTTGGGGACGTCGCCAACGAGGCCGTGCTCCTCGACCGCGCACTTGAGGAACGCCGCCCGCACGCCAGTGTCGTCGATCTCCTCCCGGAGCTCGCGGACGAACAGCCCCGCGATCGCCTCCGCGCTCCGATAGTGGAGGAAGTTCGGCAGCTCGAGGAACGCGTAGACGCCCGTCGCGACCACGATGTTGAGGTCGACCTCGGCGTTGATCCGCTGGATGCGGCGAATGTCGCGGCCAAGGCCCGGGGCGGTCGGGTCGATGAGTGTCCGGTAGCCCGCCGCGCGGACCGCGGAGAGCTTCCCGACCGCGTCGGCGACGCGCGCGTCCTCGTCCCAGTAGCGCTCGCCCCAGACGTGGCCGAAGTTCAGGAGCGCCTCGGGCTGGAGGATGACGACGTGCTCGTGTGGGAGCGTCCG
>DASUZN010000188.1:0-6796 GCA_036376855.1 Gaiella sp.
TGGTTGATCGGCAATTGGCGCGAACCGGATGGCGTCCCAGACGCGGCGCCGGTTCACCCCGTCCGGGAACGGCCCGTACCTTTGGGTACTGGCCGTGCACGGCCGGTGCGCCCGGCTTGGTCTGGGACGCCCCCGGACGTCACGCCAATCACCGATCAACCGTCTAGCCGAAACCGAGCCGGTCTGTCCGCGGGAGCGGGCCGTACGATGAGGGGATGGAGCTCAGCCAGCGCAAGCTCGAGATTCTGCGACGCGTGGTCGAGGAGTACGTCGCGACCGGCCAGCCGGTCGGTTCGAAGGCGCTGGTCGAGCGACCGGGCGGGCTCGAGGTCTCGTCGTCCACGGTCAGGAGCGAGCTCTTCGAGCTCGAGGCGATCGGACTTCTCACGCATCCGCACACGTCGGCCGGGCGCGTTCCGACGCAGAACGGCTACCGCGTGTACACCGACGAGCTCGTCGGTGGTATCGAAGGGCGTCCCGGCCCGTTCCCGCTCGACCTCACCGCGATGCGCAACGAGCTCGAGGAGGCGTTGCGTCGTACCACCGAAGCGCTCTCCGAGGGGACGCACCTTCTCGCGCTCGTCTCCGCGCCCTCGTTCGAGGCGGCGGCCGTGCGGCACGTCGAGGTGCTCCAGCTCCAGGCGCATGTCGTCATCGTGGTCGTGATCACCGCGTCGGGCGCCGTCTCGAAACGCGTCTTCGAGCTCGAGGACGGCATCGACGCTGGCCTCGTGGACTGGGCGCGCGCGTACCTCGCCGAGACGGTCGTCGGTAGGCGCGCGAGCGTGGCGGTCGTCCGTCGCGCGTTCGAGGATCCCGGCCTCTCGCTGCGCGAGCGGCGGTTCCTCGAGACGCTCCGCCCGGCCTTCGCCGATGTCGTGGCGAGCGCGACCGAGCTCTACGTCGGCGGCGCGGCCGGTCTCGTCGGCGACGCGACCGGCGCCGAGCTCGAGGCGTGCCAGCGGCTGCTCGAGGTGCTCGAGCGACGCGCCGCCGTCCTCGGGCTGCTGCACGACGCGCTCGATCCAGGGCGGCCTGTCGTGCGTGTCGGACCCGAGCTCGAGGGCGAGGAGCTCCACGGCACCGCATACGTCGGCGCAACCTACGGGCTTCCGAATCGCTCGCTGGGGGCGGTCGGGCTGCTCGGGCCGCTGCGGATGGACTACGACAAGGCGATCCGCTCGGTGCGCGCCGCCGCGTTCGAGCTGTCCCGGCTCGCAGAGGACGTGTACGGGCCGAGCTGATGGCGACTGCCGAGCAGGACTACTACGAGCTCCTCGGCGTGGGTCGCGACGCGAGCCACGCCGAGATCAAGTCCGCATTTCGACGGCTCGCACGCGAGCTCCACCCCGACGTGAGCGAGGAGCCCGACGCCGAGCTCCGGTTCCGCGCCGTCGCAGAGGCGTACGAGGTCCTCTCGGACCCCGAGCGCCGGCAGACGTATGACCGGTTTGGCAATGCCGGGTTGCGTGGCGGCGGGTTCTCGCCGATGGACGCCGACTTCGGCAGCCTCTCGGACGTCTTCGCGGCGTTCTTCGGCGAGACGCTGTTCGGGCAGGGGAGGAACGCCGGGCCGCGTCCCGCGCGCGGTCCCGACGTCGGCGCGCAGGTGGAGATCGACCTTGCCGACGCGCTCAGGGGGATCTCGCTCGGAGTGAGCGTACGCGCGGCGCGGAGCTGCGAGACCTGCGCGGGCTCCGGCGCGGCGCCCGGCACGTCGCCGATCACGTGCAGCGGCTGCGGTGGCGCAGGGGTCGTCCAGCAGGTGTCCCGCACGATCCTCGGGCAGATCGTACGGTCGGGTACCTGCCCGCGCTGCGACGGGTCCGGCCGCCTCGTCGAGACGCCGTGCGAGCGCTGCGAGGGCGACGGCCGCACGCTCGAGGACGTGCCGCTGGAGCTCGACGTGCCGGCCGGAATCCACGACGGGCAGCGGATCCGCGTGCGTGGCGCGGGGCACGCGGGCACGCTGGGCGGCCCGCCCGGCGACGTCTACGTCGCGGTCAGTGTCCGCCCGCTGGAAGGCGTCGCCCGCGAGGGCGACGACCTCCAGGTGCGTGCGTCGGTGACGATGACCGAGGCGGCGCTCGGGAGCATGGTCTCCGTGCCGACGCCCGAGGGGCCGCTCGAGATCGAGCTCTCGCCCGGGACACAGCCAGGTGCCGTGCACGCCGTGCGTGGCCGGGGCATGCCCTCGCTCGAGACAGGGCGCCGCGGTGACCTTCTGGTGCAGGTCGACGTGCGCGTCCCGACCCGGCTCACGGCCGAGCAGCGCGCCGACGTGCTGCGGCTCGAGGGCGAGCTCGGGGCCGACGCGTACCGCGACGAAGACGACGGCTTCCTCGGGCGGCTCAAGAGCGCCTTCCGGTGAGCGGCGCCGACCCGCGCACGGCCCTCGTCGTCGTCGCGGCCGAGGCGGCCTCGCTCGTGGACGGGTCGCGCCGCCGCTACCAGCCGGACGCCGTCGAGCGGGGCCTCCCACCGCATCTCACGATCCTCTTCCCGTTCGTCCCCGCAGCGGACGTCGACGGCGAGCTGCTGACGGAGCTTCACGCGTTGTACGCGCCGTTCCGGCCGTTCGCCTACGAGCTCGTCTCCGTCGAGTCGTTCCCCGACGCGGCGTGGCTGGCGCCCGTGCCGGCGGAGCCGTTTCACGAGCTTGTCCGGGTCACACAGCGCGCGTTCCCGGCCCTGCCGCCCTACGGCGACCCGAAGCACGACGTCGTCCCGCATTGCACGATCGGGACCGACGATGACCCCGGCCGGGTCGAGACGATGGTGCGCGAGCTCCGAGAAGAGCTTGGCCCACGGCTGCCGATCCGCTGCCGGGCCGACGAGCTCGTGCTCCTCAGCGAGGGGGTGGACGGGACGTGGGCTCGGCGAGCTGCATTCCCGTTCGACGGCGCATGAGCCCGTTGCGGCGCATCGCGCTCCGGGTGCCCGACGACGAGGCGGAACCGGTCCGCGCACGTCTCCTGGAACTGTCGCCCGACGGCTTCGAGGAGGTCGAGGCAGGCGAAGGCATCGTCGAGCTCGCGGTCTACGCAAGCCCGGACGCCGCCACCGAGTTGCTCGCGACGCTGCCCGGGGCGACGGCGGAGCCGGTCGCGGAGGGTTGGGAGGACGCGTGGCGTGACTTCCACCGGCCCCTGGTCGCCGGCGGTCTCTGGCTCGGGCCGCCGTGGGAGACACCGCCGGATCCCGCACGTGCCGTCGTGATCGATCCCGGTCGCGCGTTCGGGACCGGGGCGCATCCCACGACGCGCCTCTGCATCGAGCTCCTCGCGAGCTCGCTGAGCCGCGGGTCGCTCCTCGACGTAGGCTGCGGCTCCGGCGTCGTCTCGATCGCTGCCGTGCGGCTCGGGTTCGCCCCGGTGCTGGCGCTGGACGTGGATCTCGTCGCGGTCGAGACCACGCGGGCGAACGCCACCGCGAACGGCGTCGCCGTCGACGCGGCCATGCTCGACGCGCTCGCGGAGCCGCTCCCGCCGGCAGCTCTGGCCGTGGCGAACGTCCTGCTCGGTCCGGTCGAGGCGATTCTCTCGCGTCTCGACGCCCGCGAGGCGATCACGTCCGGCTACCTCTCCGGCGAGCGGCCCGCCCATGCGGGCTGGGCGCACGTGGAGACCGTCGAGCTCGACGGCTGGGCGGCCGACCGCTTCCGGCGCCGCCTCGGAGCCGGGTCCTGCGTCCGCGACGATCCCGGCGTGACGCGGGAGCTGAGGTGAGTCGTCCGCTGGTCGCCCTCGGGATCGTCGCAGCCGCCGCGATTGGCGTGGCGTGTGCGTTCATCGTTCTCTACGCCACGCAGGGGCCTTCCACGCGAACGGTGCTCGTCGAGCCGTGCGGCGACCGGACGTTTGGGCACGTCACGTCGCTCACGCGGAGCACCGGCCGGTGGGTGATGCGCTTCGACCCCGAGTGGTTCACGAGCGGCCTCACCGCGAACGTCGCGGCGGCGGAGGACGGGGTCGTCCGTCCCGGCGAGTCGGTCCCGAACGACAACTACCGGATCGACGAGGGTCACCGGTTGTTGACGTACCTCGTCGCGCCGAACGCGCGCGTGACCGTCATCACGAGGCACGGCGACCCGGTGCAGCTCGGCGCCACGCCGATCACCGTCGCGCAGCTCGCAGCGCTCGTCCGCGGCAAGAAGCCGATCGAGCTCTTCGAGCCGCTCGACACCGGCATGTGGATCCGTGTCCACGTCGACACCGTCTGCGCGATCGATCAGCAGTACCAGCCCTGATCCGGGGACGTGCGCCGGTACGACGCCGCCGCGCACGTTCCTCGCCGACCCCGCCGCTGAGCGGATCTACACCGCCTTCCAGAACACGGTCGTGTCGCAGGGGCGGCCGTCGGGGTAGAGCGCGTAGTTCGGGATCACGCCGACCCGCGTCCAGCCCAGCCTCGTGTAGAGACGCTCGGCGTCGTCGCCCGTGACGGTGTCCAGGACGAGCAGGGTCTTGCCCTCCGCTCGCGCCTCCGACTCCGCGTGCTCCATCAGGCGCTGCGCGACACCGAGACGACGGGCGTTCCGGTGCACGAGCAGCTTCGCGACGTCGGCGCGGTGCGGCTGGTTCGGCGGCGTCGCGAAGACCACCTGGACGGTGCCGACCACCTCGTCTCCGCGAAACGCCGCGAAGAGCAGCCGTGTCCCCTGCTGGACGTCTGCCGCCCACGCCTCGAACGCCGCGCGCGCGTCCGCCTCCGAAAACGGCGTCATGTAGCTGACCGACGCGCCGCCGGCTACGCAGTCGCAGAGCACGGCGGCGAGGCCGTCGAGGTGCGCCGGGAGCTCGGATGCCGCGAGCCGGCGGACGTCGATCTGCGCTGCCCCGGGCATGTGCGGAGTCTCGCACCGCGCGGCACCGGTGCGGCGCTCACCACGCGTCGAGCGTCGGGAAGGACGCGTCCGCGGCGAGGCAGCCCGCGAGGTACAGGGCGGTGCCGGGGTCGCCCGTCCAGAGCGTGTGACGGCCGCGGCCGTGCTCCGCGGTCGTCCGCTCGACCTGCGCGATCGCGTGCATCCCGAACGCGCGTGCTCGCTGCAGCCAGAGCTCGTCGCCGGTGCGCGCGAAGAGCTTCAGGAACGCGTAGCCGTTGCCGGCGGTGCCGTGACAGAGGCCTGCACCCTTCCGGAGCGGGCCTGCGCGCCACGTCAGCTCGCCGCCTGCGACGAGGAGCTCGGTGAGGTCCTCGTCGCCCGGCGCCAGCGAGGCGAGCGATGCGACGATCCCCGGGGCGCCGTGACACCACTGCGTGCGGCGTGGGACGCGGCTTGGCTCGAGCGAGGGACGCCACTGCGCGAGGCCGTCGACGCGCAGCGCAAAGCGGTCGAGCGTCGCGACGGCCCGGCGCTCCAGCTCTCGGCGACGGGCGGCGTCGAGCAGGTCTCCGCGTCCGAGGACGTAGACGTTCCCGGCGAAGCCGTGGGCCGGCCCGAGGATGTGCGAGCGGCGGCCGTAGAGGTCCTGCTCCCAGAGGTCCTCGTGCCATGCGGCCCAGAGGCGGTCGGCCGAGTCGTTCCAGGCCGTGCGCCAGCGCTCGTCTCGCGTGCGCTCGAACATCACGTTCGCGGCGAGCATCGTCCCGGGGGAGCCCCAGTTGAATTCCAGCGTCGGGTTGTCGGCGTTCCCGCGCACGACGTCGAGCAGCTCTTCCTCCTGCCACGCGGCGGGGGCGAGCGTGTGCGCGACGAGGAGGATCCCCGCCTCGCCCATCCAGAGCGACGACACGACGCCTTTGTTCGGGAAATCGGGCTCCGCTCGGTAGCGGTCGGGCAGGGTGAGCGCCACGTCGGCCCAGTCCCGCTTCGTCCCGGCCAGGCCGGCCCGTTCGAGCGCGTGCAGCGTCCAGATGACCCCGGACGCGCCGAGGTAGAGCGAGGCGACGTGAGCGAGGGGTGGCTCGTCGTCCTCCTCGTCGAGCGGATGCGGGGGCCACAGGCCGTCGGGGTCGAACGCCGTCTCCGTCGACGAGACGATCGCCGCCAAGGCGGCACGCGCGCGATCCGCGTCCCAGGGGGATTCCGTGACCGGCTCGTGCGCGTCCGGGTCGATCAGCTCGCTGACGTCCGTCTCACCGCTCATCTGGGCAGGCTAGTGCGCAATCCGAATCGGCGATTCGAGCGTCTAAGCTCATGGGCTCCGCATGGCGACGTTCTCGACGCGCTTCCTCGGATGCAAGGTCTCGTTCGCCGACGTGCAGGCGATCCGCGAGCGGCTGCTCGCGGACGGGCACGAGGAGGTTCTCGAGGGCGGCGAGATCCAGGTCGTCAACACGTGCTGCGTCACGCATGAGGCGGTCTCGAAGTCGCGGCAGGCCGCCTCGCGGGCATCACGCTCGGCGCGCACGGTCTACGTCACCGGGTGCGCCTCCAATCTCGAGGGCGCGTTCCGCGACGCCGCGTCGAATGTCGTCGTCACCGCTCGCACGGGTGACGAGGCTGCGTCGTTCGTGGCGGGTGACGTGGGAGCGATCGGCTGCGTCAACGGCGAGCACCGACTCGAGCGCGTGCGCGCGTTCGTGAAGATCCAGGACGGCTGCTCGTTCTCGTGCGCCTTCTGCGTGATCCCGCTCGTCCGCGGTGCGACTCGGAGCCGCACCGCGGAGGCCGTGCTCGCAGAGATCCGGCGCCGGGTGGCGCACGGGCATCGCGAGATCGTCCTGACGGGCGTCAACCTCGGCTGCTTCCGCGACCGTGCCGCCGGCTTCACGCTGTCGCGCCTCGTCCGCGAGGCGGGCGCGATCCCCGGTGTCGAGCGGCTTCGACTCTCGTCGATCGAGGTCAACC
>DASUZN010000189.1:0-3986 GCA_036376855.1 Gaiella sp.
GGCGAGTGGTACGTGCCGCCGGACACGATCACCTCGCGCTCGGCCCGCACCGTCTCGCGGACGCCGTTCCGGACGAGCTCGACACCGACCGCACGATTCCCCTCGAACACGAGCCGCTCGACGAAGACACCCGAGGTGACCGCGAGGTTCTCCCGCTCCTCGGCCGGATGGAGGAACGCGTCGGCGGTGCTGCACCGGAGGCCGTTCCGCTGGGTGAGCTGGAACCGCGAGACACCCTCGGGGCGGTCGACGTTCAGGTCGTCGATGTGCTCGTAGCCGGCCTGGACGGCGGCCTCGAGCATGAGGTCGGTGAACCGGCTCAGCGAGCGGCTGTTGGACACGGACAGCGGCCCACCCACGCCGTGGAACGCGTCCTCGCCGCGCTCGTTGTCCTCCGAGCGCTTGAAGTACGGCAGCACCTCGTCGTACGACCATCCCGTGCACCCGTCTGCGGCCCACCCGTCGAAGTCGGCGCGGTGGCCGCGCAGGTAGATCATCGCGTTGATCGAGCCGGAGCCGCCGATCACGCGGCCGCGCGGGAGGTAGAGCCGGCGTCCCCCGAGTCCCGGCTCGGGCTCGCCGAGCAGATCCCAGTCGAGGCTCGACTTGAAGACGACGGGGAACATCGCGGGGACGTGCAGCTCCGGCGCGGTGTCCGGGCCGCCTGCCTCGAGGAGCAGCACGCTCACGTCCTCGTCCTCGCTCAGGCGGGCGGCGAGAACACAGCCTGCCGTTCCCGCGCCGACGATCACGTAATCAGCCATGGAGCGCTCCTTCAGGTCGCGGGATGACGATCATCTCAGGCCTCGGACCGCGGCGACGATCTCCTCGACGCCCGGAAGGTAGGCGTCCTCGAGCGGCCCGCTGAACGGGACCGGGGCGAACGGCGCACCGACGCGCGCGACAGGCGCGTCGAGGTAGTCGAATGCCGCCTCCTGGACCCGCGCCGCCACCTCGGCGCCGAATCCCCCGTGCGCAACCGCCTCGTGGGCCACGACCAGCCGTCCGGTGCGCTCCACCGACGCCACGATCGTCTCGAGGTCGAGCGGGACGAGCGTGCGCGGGTCGACCACCTCCGCCTCGATCCCGTCCTCGGACGCGAGGCGCTCCGCCGCCGCCAGCGCGTCGTGGACGAGGCGCGACAGCGCGACGACGGTCACGTCACGGCCTTCCCGCAGCACCGCGGCCTCGCCGATCGGGACGGCCACCGGCTTGTCGGGCACCTCCTCCTTGCGGAAGTAGAGCGTCTTGCATTCGACGAAGACGACCGGGTTCGAGTCGGCAATCGCGCTCGCGAGCAGGCCGGCGGCGTCGACGGCACGGCTCGGCATGACAACCTTCAGGCCCGGCACGTGCGTGAGCCAGCTCTCGAGGCTCTGCGAGTGCTGTGCCGCACCTCGCTGCCCGGCCCCGCCCTGGGTTCGGACGACGAGCGGCACCGTGAGCTGGCCTCCCGACATGAAGTGCGCCTTAGCCGCCGCATTCACGAGCTGGTCGAGCGCCAGCGTGAGGAAGTCGACGAACATGATCTCGAGCACCGGACGAAGCCCAGCCTGGGCTGCGCCGATCGCGACACCCGTGATCGCGGCCTCGCTGATCGGCGTATTGATGACCCGCGCGACGCCGAACTCCTCGGCCAGCCCTGCGGTCGCGGTGTACGGGCCGCCCTCGGCCACGTCCTCGCCGAGGACGATCACGCGCTCGTCCCCGCGCATGGCATCGGCGAGCGTGCGGTTGATCGCGCCGATGGTCGTCGTCTCAGCCATCCGCGTACACCATCGCCTCGACGAGCTCGGGCGGCGGGAATCGGCTCTCGCGCCCGAAGCGCACGGCGGCCTCGACCTCGTCTGCCGCGGCCGCAGCGATCCCGGGCAACGCGTCGTCCGAGAACCAGCCCTCGGCCGCGCTGTGCCGCTCGAGCCGCAGGATCGGGTCCTTCTCCCGCCACTCCGCTTCCGCCAAGGTCTCGCGGTAGCGCCCCGGGTCGCCCTCGTAGTGACCGCGGACGCGATGCGTCAGGCACTCGAGCAGGAACGGCCCGCCGCCCGTCCGAGCCGAGGCGAGGTACCCGCCGAACGCGTCCCAGACGGCGGGCACGTCGTTGCCGTCGACCGTCGCCCGCTCGAGACCGTACGGGGCGACGACGTCCGACACCCGCTCGACCACGGTGTGGGCCGACCGCGGCGTGAACTCGGCGAAGCCGTTGTTCTCGCAGACGAACACGAGCGGCAGCCGCCAGAGCGCGGCCAGGTTGACCGTCTCGACGAAATGCCCGGCCTGGACGGCGCCGTCGCCGAAGAAGACGACGGCGACGGCGTCCGAGCCGCGGAGCCGCGACGCGAGCGCGCTCCCGAGGGCGATCGGAACGTTCCCGCCGACGACCCCCGTCGCGCCCATGAAGCCGTGCTCGACGTCGACCAGGTGCATCGAGCCGCCGAGCCCGCGGCAGAGGCCCGTGTCGCGCCCCATGAGCTCGGCCATCACACGGTCGAGGCCCGCCCCCTTCGCGATCGCGTGCCCGTGCGCCCGGTGGCCCGAGTACACGTGGTCGTCATCGCGGAGTTGCGCGCAGACGGCGACGGCCACGCCCTCCTGCCCGATGCTCAGGTGGATCAGCCCATCGATCTCGCCGGCGCGCGTCAGCTGCCCGACCCGCTCCTCGAAGATCCGGATCCGCCACATGGTCGCGAGCAGGCGCCGGGCCTGCTCGCCCCCGAGCTTCTCCGCTACCACCTCACGCGGTCACGGGCGCCGTGCCGAGCACGCGCTGCACCGCGGCGACGACCTTGTCGTCGTCGGGCAGCACATGCGCCTCGAGCGGCTCCGAGTACGGGATCGTGGCGTCGAGGCCCGTGACCTGGACTACCGGCGCCTTGAGCGACCCGAAGCCGTGCTCGGCCACCTCGCCCGCGATCACCGTCGAGACCGACGCATGCCGTGTCGCCTGGTCGACGAGGACGAGATGACCTGTCTTCTCCACGGACTCGAGGATCGTGTGCGTGTCGAGCGGCGCGATCGTGCGCGGGTCGATCACCTCCGCCTGGATTCCCTCCCCGGCGAGTCGCTCGGCAGCGCCGAGCGCACGGTCGACCGTCCAGCCGGTGCCGACGATCGTGACGTCCGAGCCCTCGCGGCGGACGGCTGCCTCGCCGAACGGTACGAGGTACTCGCCGTCCGGCACCTCGCCGTGGTCGAGGGTGAGCAGGTAGTTGTGCAGGTAGACGACCGGGTTGTCGTCGCGGATCGCCGTTGCCATCAGGCCCTTTGCGTCGGCGGCGGTCGACGGGACCGCGACCTTGAGGCCGGGAACGCCCATGAACAGCGCGTTCAACGTGCCGGTGTGCTGGCCCGCCCAGCCGGCTGTGAAGCCGTAGCCGGCCTTGAGCACGATCGGCACCCTCACCTGACCGCCGCTCATGCCGCGGAAGCGCGGCGCCTCGTTGAGCACCTGGTCCATCGCGACGAGCATGAACTCGGCCATGTACAGCTCGACGACAGGCCTGAAACCGGCGAGCGCAGCACCGATCGCGATGCCGATCTCGGCCGTCTCGGAGATCGGGGTCACACGGACGCGGTCCTTGCCGAACGCGTCCACGAACGGCTCGTTCTCGGTCGTGGCCATGTTCTGGCCGAAGTAGAGGACGGACTCGTCGCGCTCCATCTCGAGTTGGATCGCCTCGACGATCGCGGCGATGTACGGAAGCTCGTGTGCCATTCGTCATCGCCTCCTCATGCGTAGACATAGTCGAGGGCGGTCTCGACCTCGGGGAACGGGCTCGCGAGACCGAAGTCCACCGCGGCCTGCATCTCGTCGCGCGCCTCCGCGGCGATCGCGTCCGCCTCCTCGCCGGTGAGGACGCCGTCGGCGACGAGCCGGCCGCGGAACGCGGGCACCGGGTCGCCCTGCTTTGCCGCCTCGTACTCCTCGGGCGCGCCGAACTTCTCGATCGCCTCGTGCTCGGGGAAGTGCAGCGGCACCCCGGGCG
>DASUZN010000190.1:0-4238 GCA_036376855.1 Gaiella sp.
AGTCGGGGGCTGATCGGTCGATCGACACGCGCTCGCCGGCGAGAGGCCGGAGCGTCCCGCCTCGAGCGGCGTAGGGTCGCCGGGTGGATGTCGTCGCGATCGGAGCGGCGCTCGGGCTCGCGCTCGTGCTCGGGATCTCGAGCGCGCCGAACGCGGCCTCGGCGCTCGTCGCGTCGCGCACGGCACCGTGGCGGGTGGCGCTCGCGTACTCGTTCGTCCTCCACGCCCTCGGGGCGCTCCTCGGCGGAACCGCGGTGGCGCTGACGATTGCCCACCTCGTCTCGGTGCCGAACGACGACGTCGCTCCGGTGTACGCGGCCGGGTGCATTGCCACGATCGCTTTCGTCGGCGTCGCCGCTCGTCTCGGCCTGCCGACGAGCGCGACGCACGGTCTGGTCGGCGGCGTGGCGGGCGCCGGCCTCGCCGAGGGAGGTGTGCACGCCGTCAACTGGGGAGGCTTCGACGGGATCCGGCCCATCGGGGTCATCGGCACGCTCGTCGCCCTCCTCGTCTCGCCGATCATCGGTCTCGTCGCCGGCTGGGCGGCGCGGCGGATCGCGGTACGCGCTCTCTCGCGAGGCACGCGACGCATGCTCGGGCCGGTGCGGGGCGGGATCTGGGTGGCAGCCGGCGCGGTCGCGCTGAGTGACGGGACGAACAACGGGCAGAAGGCGATGGGCGTTGCCGCGGCGACGCTGCTCGCGACGGGCGCGATCGACACCTTCGAGATCCCGGCGTCGGTGCGCTGGTCGGTCGCGCTCGTGTTCGCGCTCGGGACGGTCGTCGGCGGGGGACGTGTCGTGCGGCGGGTCGGCCGAGGCTACTTCCGGCCGATGCCCGTCGACTCGCTCGCCTCGCAGACGTCGGCGGCGGCCGTGATCCTCGGCTCGACGGCCGTCGGTGCTCCGGTCAGCACCTCGACGGTCGTGACCGCGGCGGTCGTCGGAGTCGGTGCCGACCGCCATCCGCGCCACGTCCGCTGGGCGGGCGTCGCGGACACCGTCTCGGCGTGGTTCCTGACAATCCCCGTCTGTGCGATTCTCGGCGCGCTGCTCTACGGGTGTGCGACCCTGGTCTCGTGAGCGAGCGCCTCCGCTGGTTCCTGCCCTCGACGCCCGACGTGCTCGGGTTGCTGCGCAACCAGGCAGACGTGACGACCCGGGGTCTGGAGGCGTTCGCGCGCTGGTCGACGACGGGCGGCGACACGGACGCGCAGGCCGTGCGGGATGCCGAGCACGAGGGTGACGACCTTCGCCACGGGGTCCTCCAGGCCCTCTCCACCGCGCTCACGACGCCGATCGAGCAGGAGGACGCGTACGCGCTCTCGGAGCGGATCGACGAGGTGCTCGACCGGGCGAAGGACACGGTGCGTGTGGCGCAGGCGTTCGAGTGGCGACCGAACGAGCACACCGCGGCGATGGGGGCGAGCATCGAGGAGGCGGCCCGGCACCTGAACGACGCCGTCGCGTGCCTCGCGACCAAGGGCCAGCACCCCGGCGAGCACGCCGAGCTGGCGATCAGGGCGGCGCGCTCCGTCGAGCACGGGCTCCTCGAGGCGTTCGCGGCGCTGCCGCGGGACGGCGCATCCTGGGACAGAACCGCCGCGATCGAGGTGTACCGGGGCTACTCCGACATCGAGCACGCGCTCCTCCGCGTCGCCGACCGGACGTGGTACGCCGTGCTGCGTGCGATGTGAGGGCGTCTGTCCCACCGCACCTGTGTCTCTCCTGACACAATGACGCCGATGGCGAGCGCACCCGAGACGGCCGAGAGCGCCAACGGCGGCTCGCTCAAGACCTTCCACCGCGAGACGCACTTCCGGACGGCCGGCGGGCTGTCGGTGACCGACATCACCGACCACGTCCAGGAGGCGGTGCTGGAGAGCGGCGTTCGCGACGGCGTGTGCTGCGTCTACTCCCCGCACACGACCTGCTCGGTGCGGGTGAACGAATACGAGCGCGGCTTCCTCGAGGACTTCTCGGTCCTGCTCCGCCGGCTCGTGCCGACCGAGCACTACTACGCGCACGACGACTGGGACCGGCGAACGGAGAACGTCTCGGAGGAGGACATGGAGGCGTCCAACGGGCACTCGCATTGCATGTCGATGCTGATGGGGCCGGCGGGCGAGTCGATCCCGGTGCGCGACGGTGTCCTCTGCCTCGGCCGCTGGCAACGCGTGCTCTTCCTCGAGCTCGACCGCGAAAGAGACCGACGCTGGTTGGTCCACGTGGTGGGCGTTTGACGCCTTCGGCGACAAACGCCTAGAACTGCTGCATGACCTCGATCGAAGGACTGCTGATCGACGGGGAGCGGGTGCCCTCGGCGGAGGGGCGCACGTTCGAGACCGTCAACCCCGCAAACGGCGAGGTGTTCCGGACGGTGGCCGAAGCGGGCGCCGAGGACGCCGACCGGGCCGTGCGCGCGGCGGCGCGCACGTTCGAGGACTGGGGCGCCCGAACGGCGGTCCAGCGGGCGAAGGTGCTCTACCGCTGGGCCGACCTGATCGAGGAGCATGCCGACGAGCTCGCGCTGATCGAGACACGCGACATGGGCATGGCGATCGGCGACGCTCGCTGGTGCGCCGGGAACGCCGCGGCCGTGATGCGCTACTACGCGGGCGCGGTGGACAAGTTCTTCGGCTCGACGATCCCGGTCGACCGGGACGGGATCGTGCTGACCTTCCGCGAGCCGATCGGCGTCACCGCGCTGATCACGCCGTGGAACTTCCCGCTCAACATCGGCAACTGGAAGACCGCGCCGGCGCTCGCGGCCGGGAACACGGTCGTCCTGAAGCCGGCGAGCCTGTCACCGTTGTCGGTTCTGCGGTATGCGGAGCTCGGCCTCGAGGCCGGGCTGCCCGCGGGTGCGCTCAACGTCGTCCCGGGACCGGGGAGCGCGGTCGGCGACGCGCTCGTCGAGCACCCGCTCGTCGGCAAGGTCGGCTTCACGGGATCGACGGAGGTCGGCGTCGAGATCGCGCGCAAGGCCGCGGGGACGATCAAGCGAGTCACGCTCGAGCTCGGCGGCAAGAGTGCCTGCCTCGTGTTCGCGGACGCCGATCTCGAGAAGGCAGGCCGCCTGGCGCCGTTCGCGGTATTCGAGAACGCGGGGCAAGACTGCTGCGCGCGATCGCGCCTGCTCGTCGAGGCGAGCGCGAAGGACGAGCTGCTCGACCACTACGTCGCGGCGACGCGCGCGATCGTGGTCGGCGACCCGGAGTCGTCCGAGACGCAGATGGGGCCGCTCGTCTCGGCCGGACAGCGCGAGACGGTCGAGGGCTACATCGAGCAGGGTGTCTCGGAGGGCGCGACCGTGCTGGAGGGGGGCTCACGGCCGGAGGGACTCGACGGCGGCTACTACCTCCGCCCCACGATCCTCGACGGCTGCACGAACGACATGGTCGTGGCCCGAGAGGAGATCTTCGGACCGGTCGTGTCGGTGATCACGTTCGAGACCGAGGAGGAGGCGATCCGCCTCGCGAACGACACGCCCTACGGCCTCTCCGGCTCGCTCTGGACACGCGACGGCGCCCGCCAACTGCGGGTCGCGCGCGCGCTCCGCACCGGCGCGATCGGCGTCAACTCGAACAGCTCGGTCTTCCCGCAGGCACCGTTCGGCGGCTACAAGGCCTCGGGCGTCGGCAAGGAGCTCGGCATGGAGGGCCTCGTCCACAACACCGAGCTGAAGAGCGTGTTCGTCTCGACCGAGCGCTAGGCGGGCGACATCCCGGTGTCCGACTGAAGTCGGACACCAGCGCGCTCTCACGCCCGCTACCGCCGCGCGAGCGCTGCGCGGAAGGCCTGCTCGACCTCCGCGGGCGTCCAGTCGTGGCAGTCGACGTCGAGGTTGTAGGACTGCTCGCCCGTTGCGCTCGCGACGAGGGCCGGCAGGTCGTCCTCGCTCACGCCCACCTCGCGGAGAGTCGGGAACCCCACGTCGGCGAGGAATCGGCGGACGGCCCGCACGGCGCGAGAGCCGTCGGCCGTTCCGTCCGCCGGCTCCCCGAGCGCGTCCGCGACGCGCTCCAGCCGGTCCGCGCAGTCGGCGCGGGTCAATTCGAGCGTCTCTGCGAGGACGAGCCCGATCGTGAGGCCGTGCGGGAGGTGCTTCACGCTCCCGAGCGCCTGCCCGAGCGCATGGTCGGCTGCGCAGTCGGAGAGGTTCATCGCGAGACCGGCCGTGAGGCTCGCGCAGGACAGGCGGCGTCGGGCGTCCGCGTCGGCGCCGTCGGCCACAGC
>DASUZN010000191.1:0-8467 GCA_036376855.1 Gaiella sp.
GTGCTGCGCTGGGCGCGCGACGCTCACCGCGACGCCGTCGCCGGCGAGATGGCGCTCGCCGTCCGCTCGCATGACGCCTATGCGGAGCTCAGCGGCCGGGCGGAGCGCAAGCGCGAGGCGCTCAGGTGCCTCCCGTCCGATCGCGCCGCCCCGGATGACGGCGAGCTCGTCGAGTGGTACTTCCGGGAGCGGGTCGGCCGGGAGGTTCCGGTCGCGCTCGACGCCTGGACGGCCGCAAACGGCTGGCGTCACGTCGCCGAGCTCGTGCGGGCGCTCCGGGGAGAGTGGTGGTTCGTGTCGTCGGCCGGCCCGTAGGCTCTCCTCGATGAGGCTCTGCATGTTCCACCCCGTCGCGATGCCGATGGAGCGCGGCTGGGTCGGTCGGGTCGAGGGGGACGAGGTGGTGCACCTCGCCGCGCAGACGCTGCAGCATCTCTTCACGGGCGGCGGCAAGGCACGCGACCACGCGCGCTATCCGCTTGACGACGTGACGCTGCTCGCACCGCTCGCCGCTCCGCCCTCGATCAGGGTCTTCGACGAGAGCGGCGCGTTCGAGTTCGCGAATCCGGCGGCGCTCGTCGGGCCCGGCGCGGTGGTCTCCGCTCCCGACGCCGCGATCGCGCTCGACGCCGGGCTCGCCGGGCTGGTCGGGCTCGACGCCGTCGTCGCGGTGTCTCCGGTCGCCCGGCTCCGCGCGCCCGCTCTCGGGCCGCCGAAGGACCGCGACTTCGGGATCGTCCTCGGCCCCTGGTTCACGACGCTCGACGAGGCGCCGAGGACGACATCCGCTCGGGTCGCCGCCGGCGGAACAGGCGCCGAAGCGACGACCGGCGACTTCGACTGGGAGGCGGCGCGACGTTTCGCGGAGGCGAACACGCGGCTTCGCGTCGGCGATCTGCTCCTCGCACCCGCGACGGTGACCGCCGGCGTCTCGCCGGGCGAGGCGGTCGTGGACGTGACCGGCCTCGGCCGCCTGGAGCTTGCCGTGGAGGCTGCGTGACACACACCTTCCGCCGCCTGGACGGCTTGCCGCCGTATGTGTTCGCGGTGATTCGCGAGCTGACGCTGGAGCTCCGCCGCGCGGGAGACGACGTCGTCGACCTCGGCTTCGGAAACCCCGACCTCCCGTCACCCGAGGTGGCGGTCGCGAAGCTCCAGGAGGCCGCCGCCAAGCCACACAACCACCGCTATTCGACATCGCGGGGAATTCCGAAGCTCCGCGCCGCCTGCGCCGACCTCTACCGCCGCCGCTTCGGCGTCGAGCTCGACCCCGAGACAGAGGTCGTCGCGACGATGGGCGCGAAGGAGGGGCTCGTCCACCTGATGTGGACGCTGGTCGAGCCCGGCGACGCGGCACTCGTGCCCGCGCCGAGCTACCCGATCCACATCCACGCGCCGATCCTCGCCGGCGCGAGCGTCTTCCAGGTGGCGATGGCGCCCGACGAGGACCTCGTGGCGAACCTGGCCGATGCCTATGCCCGCGCCTCCCCACGCCCGCGAGTCCTGCTCCTCTCCTTCCCCCACAACCCGACGACCGCGACGGTCGAGCTCGATTTCATGGAGCACGTCGTCGGCTTCGCGCGCGAGCGCGAGCTGCTCGTCGTGCACGACTTCGCGTACGCCGACCTCGCGTTCGACGGTCACGAGCCTCCGTCGATCCTCCAGATCCCGGGGGCGCGCGACGTCGCGGTCGAGCTCTACACGCTGACCAAGTCGTTCTCGATGGCGGGTTGGCGCGTCGGCTTCCTCGTCGGCAACGCAGAGGTCTGCGGCGCGCTCGCTCGCCTCAAGAGCTGGCTCGACTACGGCACGTTCCAGCCGATCCAGATCGCGGCGATAACCGCCCTCAACGAGGCGCCTGACACACCTGCCGAGGTCTGCGAGGTCTACCGCTCCCGGCGCGACGCGCTCTGCGACGGCCTCGACCGGGCGGGCTGGGCGTTCCCGAAGCCGCGCGGGACGATGTTCGCCTGGGCGCCCGTGCCGGAGCCGTTCGCCGCGATGGGCTCGCTCGCCTTCGCCGAGCACCTCGCGCGCGAAGGCAAGGTAGCCGTCTCACCCGGAGCGGGCTTCGGCCCCGGCGGCGAAGGCTTTGTCCGCTTCGCGCTCGTCGAGAACGAGCACCGGATCCGGCAGGCCGTGCGCGGGATCCGACGCGTTCTCGAGGCCGGGCCGCCGTAGGAGCCGCGGCGCGAGGGCGACGACGTCGCCGATCACGACCAACGCTGGGCCAGGAAGGTCGTCCGCGGCGACGGCGATCGTCGCCAGAGTCCCGGTTGCCACCTTCTGGCCGGGCAGCGTGCCGCGGGAGACGACGGCCGTGGGAGTGCCGGCGGCCATCCCTGCCTCGATCAGCCCGGCGGCCAGCTCGCGCAACCGGGCGAGCCCCATGAAGAGGACGAGCGTCCCGCCCGCCGCTGCGAGCGACGGGTAGTCGGGCGGTGAGCCGTCGGCCGCGTGCGCCGTCGCGATCGTCACCCGGTCGGCGACGCCCCGGTGTGTCACAGGGATCCCCGCCGCGGCGGGGACGGCCGCGATCGACGTGATGCCAGGCACGACCTCGAACGGGATCCCCGCGTCGGCGAGCGCGAGCGCCTCCTCCCCGCCGCGGCCGAAGACGTAGGGATCGCCGCCCTTGAGACGGACGACCTCGAGCCCCTGGCGGCCGAGCGCCACGAGCAGCTCGTCGATCTGTTCCTGCACGAGGTCGTCGCGCGAGATGCGCAGCGCATCGGCCGGCGTCTCCTCCACGAGCTCGGGAGCGACGAGGCGGTCGTAGACGACGGCATCGCACCGACGCAGCAGCTCGAGGCCGCGAACCGTGATCAGCCCGGGATCGCCGGGACCGGCACCGACGAGCGCGACCGTCACCCGAGGCGCTCCTCGAC
Organism: Gaiella sp.; assembly: GCA_036376855.1. Classification (GTDB taxonomy): domain Bacteria; phylum Actinomycetota; class Thermoleophilia; order Gaiellales; family Gaiellaceae; genus Gaiella. The sequence goes on from DASUZN010000191.1 coordinate 2,889, forward strand.
GAGATCGCGAAAGAAGTCGCGTCGCGCCTCATAGGTCGGAAGCTGCGCCTTCGCCCACGGCCGGAGCTCGCGAAGATCGCGTGCGAGGCGGACGTGCTCGCGCGTGACGAGCCGGGCGACGTCGTCGCGCAGCCGCTGGGCGAGCGCCGGCGAGGCGCCGCCCGTCGAGATGGCCACGGCGATCGGGTCGTCGCGGTGGACGGCGGGGAGGATGAAGCTGCAGAGCTCGGGCACGTCGACGACGTTGCAGAGCATCCCGCGCGCCTCCGCGTCGGCGTAGACCCGCTCGTTCACCGGCGTGCTCGAGGTGGCCGCGACGACGAGGAAGCGGCCGTCGAGATCCTCGGGGCGGTACGCGCCGCGGATCAGCGCCACCCGGCCGGTGCGAGCGAAGGACTCAACCGGCTCGGACACGTCGGGCGCGACCACGGTCACCCGCGCGCCCGCGTCGAGGAGCCCGTCGATCTTCTCGCGCGCGACCGATCCTGCGCCGACGACGAGCACGTCGCGGCCCGCGAGATCGAGGCAGGCCATGTAGTACCGCTTCTCGCTCACACCCGCTCCCAGCGCCGGCCAAGCCGGCGCCTCCGCTCGCGGGAGCCTCCGTCGAGCCTACGGCTCATGCCTCGACGCTCGTCACCCGGGCGCCCTGACGGTCGAGCCGGATCGACAGCTGCGGGCCGTCGGTCGCCACGGCTAGCGTGAAAGCGCCGGGCCCGACGGCGGTCAGCGACAGGCGCTCGATCGCACGGCCGCCGAGCGCCGCGAGCGCGTCGTTCACCGCGGCCGCGCTCTGCGCGAGGTCGGCCCCGGTCGGAAGCTTGCGGAAGGCGCGCAGCGCAGCCTGCTCGCCGCCCGGCCCGTAGAGCGCGCGCCCGCGACCCGACTGGAGGGCGAGCGTCAGCAGTCGGTCGAGCTCGTCGGCCTGGCGCTCCTCGAGCTCCACGCCCTCCCCGAGGGCGCGGAGGAGCCCGTCGAGGACCTCCCCGTAGTCGTCCCCGCCGACCGCCGCGCGCACCGCCTCGACCTCCGCCCGCGCGACCTCGAGCTCCTCGCCCTTCAGCAGGACGGCGGTCACGCGTGGGCCTCGTCGCCGAGGATCGCGTGCAGCTCGTGCTCGAAGCCGCCGGTCTCGATCGAGCAGTGCATCCCGCACTCCTTCGGCGCGTCCGTCTCCCACCACCAGCGCCCTGCGCGTGTGGGCTCGTCCGGCCCGATCGCGCGCGTGCACGGCGCGCAGCCGATCGACGTGTAGCCGCGCTCGTACAGCGCGTGCGTCGGGACGTCGTTCACGCGGAGGTAGTCCCAGACCTCGTCGTGCGTCCACTCGGCGAGCGGGTTGAGCTTCACGATCGCGTCGTGGTCGTGGTCGATCTCGACCTTGCGGATGTCCGTGCGCGAGGCCCACTGGTCGCGGCGCAGCCCGGTGACCCAGCAGTCGAGCCCTTCGAGCGCCCGGTTGAGCGGCTGCACCTTGCGGACGTTGCAGCAGAGCAGCCGCTGCTCCACCGAGCGAAGGAACAGGTTCGGCCCGTGCCGGTCGACGAGACGCTGCACCTGGCCACCGTCTGGCGAGAGCAGTTCGAGCCTGAGCCCGGGATATCTCTCGCGCAGCTCCTCGATCAGGTCGTGCGTCTCCTGCGGCAGCCGGCCGGTGTCGATCGAGAAGACCCGCACCTCCGGGTCGATGCGGTACGCCATGTCGATCAACGCCACGTCGCCGTCCTGGAAGGCGGTCGAGAGCGAGAGCCGCTCGCCGAACCGTCCGAGAGCCCACTCGAGCACGTCCCACGGCTCGAGACCTTCGAACTCGACCGACAGCTCCCCCGCCTCGAGGTCGTCCATCAGCTCGATGCTCGTCACGCCGCCGCCTCCTCTCTCCGGCTGCGCGCCGGCTCGCGCCCGGCCAGCCGGCCGAGCTCGTCGTCCGTCGTCCTGTCGAGAAAGGCCCGAAGGCTCTCGCCCTCCGCCCGACCCTCGAGCCAGCCGCCGACGAGGCCGTGCACGAGCTCGTCGAGCTCTCGCGTCGGCACGCGCCGGAACACCGGGCGCGCGATCGCCGCGCGCGGCCCGAGCGCCCCGCGGAGGTAGACGTCGTAGGCCTGCCCCCGCTGTCCGTCCTCGTCGCGCGCGGTCGTCCCCTGGAAGCCGATGTCGGCGACCCAGTGCTGCGCGCAGGCGTGCGGGCACCCGTCGAGGTGCAGCCGCAGCGGCGCCACGGCCTCGGCGAACCGCTCTTCGAGCGCGTCGATCAGCGCGTCGAGGCGGGTCTTCGTCTCGGTCACCGAGTAGTTGCAATGCGGCTCGCCGGTGCACGCGATGCCGTTCCCGCGGAGACCGCCGTCCTCGAGGGGCAGCTCCAGCCCGGCGAGTGCCGCCACGACGGCGTCGATGTCGGCGGCAGGAACGTTGGCGAGGACGAGGTTCTGCTGCCGCGTGATCCGTGCCTCCGCGCCGAGCGGCTCGAGCAGGTCGGCAAGGGCGACGAGGCGCGCGCCGCCGAGCAGGCCGAGGTGTACCGGCAGGCCGATGCTCGTGCGTCGGTCGGGTTGGGTGCGGATGCCGAGGTGGTCGTCGGGCTCGACGTCGATCGGCGGCAAGGCGAAGGAGGGCAGTGCGTATCCGAGCCGTCGTTCGACCTCCTCGCGGACACCCTCCGGCCCGAGCGCGTCGACCATGAACTTCATGCGCGACTTGACGCGGGACACGCGCCAGCGGAGATCGTCGCGCCAGGTGTCGAGGATCGCGCGGAGCACCGGGATCGCCTCGTCGGGGCGGACGAACACACCGAGGTCGCGCGCGATCCGCGGCACGGACGCCAGGCCGCCGCCGACGAGCACGGAGAACCCCGGCTCCCCCTCGCGGAGGACGCCGACGAGCGAGATGCAGTTGATCTCCGGCGCGTTGCAGCGCGAGGCGCACGCCGAGATCGAGATCTTGTGCTTGCGCGGCAGGTCGACGTAGTCCGGGTTGCCCGTGAAGAAGCGATGCGCCTCCTCGAGCACCGGCGTCACGTCGAAGAGCTCGTCCCCGGCGATCCCGGCGGCGGGGCAGCCGGTGATCGCGCGCACCGTGTCGCCGCAGCCGCCGAGGCTCGTGAGACCCGCCGCGTGAAGGTCGTCGAAGACGTCGGGCAGCGCTGCGAGCCGAAGGTTGTGGAGCTGCACGTTCTGCCGCGTGGTCAGCTCCGCCTCGCCCTTGCCGTGCTCGAGTGAGAGGCGGCCGATGGCGCGGAGCTGCGGTGCCGTCAGCCGTCCCGCCGCCAGCTTGACCCGCAACATGAACGTGCCGACCTTGGGCTTGTCGTGGTAGAGGCCCCACCACTTGAGCCGGACGACGTCCTCCTCGGCGACGTCGGCGTAGCCCGCGGCGATCAGCGCCGGCAACTCGTCGAGCATGCCCAGCGGCCCCTTCTCGCGCTTCAGCCGCTCGACCGGGTTCCGCTTGAGCACGAGCTCGAGCGACGGTGCCTCGACGGCCGGCGAAGGAGTCGACACTTCAAAATCTATAGCAACATTACTTCATTCACGCAAGTATCGACCATGCGGAGGTGCCGCACGGAGCCGAGCCGCGGGGGTGCTGCGGCGCTACTCGACGGGCACGACGCGCTGTGCGACGAGCGCGCGGGCGCTCCGGAGGGCGCCCACCGGGCGCGCCGTCCGGAAGAGGAGCATCATCGCGACGACCCCGACCGTCACGTTGACGGCGGTGACGCCGACCTGCAGCCCCAGGGAGAACGACACCGCGGCGGCCGTCGAGACGGCGCCCTGGAGGGCGAACGTCGCCAGGACCTGCTGCGTCCCGGCCCCGCCCGGGACCGGCACCAGCGTGGAGGCGCCGTTCAGCACGACGACGAGGGCGGCGGTCGCGAGACTCGTCCGGATGCCGAACGCCGCCAGGACGAGCCAGACGACACCGATCCGGCAGGCCCATGCCACGACCTGGAACGGCAGCACCGTGCAGGCGTAGCGGCCCGGCTGCCGCACGATCCGAAGCCCCTGCGCCGCCCGGCGCGCGAGCCGCCGCATCGGCTCGGGACGCAGACGGAACGCCAAGACGATGCCCGCTGCCGCCGCGGCGAGACCGAGCGCACCGAGCCCGAGCGCGATCGTGCCCGGAAGCGCGGGCAGCACCGGAAGAACGCCCGTCGCCCAGAGCACGCCGAGAAGCGCGCTGCCGATGATCCCGTCGACGACGGTCACGACGGCGAGGGACGCGGCCAGGGTCGGCACGGTCGAGCCGGCGATCTGCGTGCGCGCGATCAACACCTTCGCGAGCTCCCCGCCGCGCGCCGGCGTGAACGCGTTCGTCGCCACGCCGGCGGCGTACGCGCCTGCGACCGAGAGCACGCTGACCTGTCGCCCCGGGTATGCGGCGACGAGCACGCCTCGCCAGGCGAGCGACCGGAACGCGAGCGTCCCGAGCTGGAGGACGAGGGCCGCCACGAGAAAGCGCCCGTCGAGTCCGCCGAAGCGATCGGATGCGGACTCGACGACGTCGACGAGCGACCCGGCGACGTTCACCCGAGGCCCTCGTTCCCCTGAGACCCCATCAGCACAGGAGTGTAGACGCCGCCGAGGCCGGATCGGTTAGCGGCGGATCCCTCGCGCCAGGGCTCTACTCTTCTGCCCGTGATGCCGATCCAGCCGTCGATGCGGCGCGCCCTCGTCACCGTCCTCCTGCTCGCCGCGCTGGCGGTCCCCGCGGGCGCGCAGGCGTCACAGCTGATCGCCCGCGACGCGAAGGACGTCACCCTCCGCGTCAACGCGCGCGGCCAGGCGCTCGTCGGCTACCGCGCGAAGGGAAAGCAATGGACGGTGCTCGCCTGGGGCGCAGTCAACGCGCGGCACCCGACCCCGGGTCAGGCACAGGTCGCCTTCCGCGTCGACTACTCGGGCGGCTGGGGCACGTACCGCAAGACGCTCTCCGTCGGGTTCGTCAACGCGTGCGGGAAGTACACCGGCCCGCAGCTTCCCTGGTTCGTGACCGCGTGCACCATGCGCGACGGGAGCCACTGGGCGCTCCAGTCGTGGCAGCGCGGGCTACCCAACCTCGGGCTCGATCCGTGGAAGCCGCTGCAGTCGTCCTGGGAGCTTCGTCTGAGCCACTGGAGCGGCGACCTGCCGAAGCTCGAGATCTGGACGAACTGGGCCTACAGCAAGCGCTTCGACCACCTGTTCGGGCGGCTGACGTACCTCGGCCAGCCCGCCTTCGGCTTCGCTGCATCCACGAAGGGCGTGCCCGCGGACGGGTTCGGCCGCAACATCTATCTCGACACGCTCGACTCCCCCTACGGGCCGGGCTGGAAGCGGGAGAACAGCTTCCTCGCGCACCGCGGCACGGGCGTCTTCTGTTACGGCCTGTACCCGCACGACCCCTACCCCGGGTACCCGGCGGTCGGGAAGCGCCCGGCGGGCAAGGGCACGCGCTACCGGGCAACGGTGATCGGCCCCGGCGTCCTGCCCGACGTGAGCTGGGAGGGCGCCGCGCCGGGAGCGTACGACGAGGCGCTCGACCGCCAGCTCGTCGAACAGCAGCGCGCGGTGTACGCGAACGACACGCTCTGCAAGCCCCTCTGA
>DASUZN010000192.1:0-3329 GCA_036376855.1 Gaiella sp.
GCTGTGCGCGAGACGGGGTCAGACCCCACGGGTCTGACCCCGCTCAAGCGGGTCTGACCTTGCTCAACGTCCGCCGCCGCCCGCGACCCAGGCGATCGTCTTCGACGCGAGCCGGTCGAGCGCGGCGACTGAGAGCTCGAGGTGCTCGGGCTTCGTGTCCTCGAGCTTCGTGTGCGAGAGACCGCGCAGGCTCTGCACGAAGAGCATCACCGTCGGAACGCCCGCGCGCGAGACCTCGGCCGCGTCGTGCAGCGGCCCCGACGGCAGGCGGTGCGACGTGCCCGCGACCTCGCCGATCGACTCCTCGGCGAAGCCGATCAGCGTCTCGTCGAACAGGATCGGCTCGATCGACCAGATCCGCTCCCAGGCGACCTCGATGTTCTCCTCGGTGGCGAACCCGCGCGACAGCTCCTGCGCGCGCGCGAGCATCGCCGCGAGCTTCCCCGCGTCGAGGTGGCGCTGGTCGAGGAGCTGCTCCGCCGTCTCCACGACCGAGGTGACGATCCCCGGCTTGCAGACGACGCCGCCGGACGTGCACACCGCGCCGTCCCCGGTCTCGCGCGCGACGTCTCGGATCGCGAGCGCGAGCTTCGCCGCGCCGGCGAGCGCGTCGCGGCGCTTGTCCATCGGCGTCGACCCCGCGTGCGCGGCCTGGCCGGTCCAGGTGATCCGGTGGCGCTCCACGCCGAACGTGCCGAGCACGACGCCGAGCGGGAGGTCGAGGGACTCGAGCACGGGCCCCTGCTCGATGTGGAGCTCGAGGTAGGCGGCCGCGCTCTCGAGTTGCGCGTGGGCGTCGAGAGCGTGGTCGAGGTCGACGTGGTACGCGCCGACCGCCTCCGGCAGCGAGACGCCGTCTCGATCGGTTAGCTTGCGCAGCTCGTCCTGGTCCGCCATCGACCCCGCGGCCGCCGACGAGCCGAAGAGCGAGCGGCCGAAGCGCGCGCCCTCCTCGTCCGCCCAGTCGACGAGCCGCACCGTGACGGGCGGCGTCCCGTCCTCCGCGATCCGGCGGAGCACCTCGGCGCCGGCGAGCACGTTGAGGCAGCCGTCGAGCCACCCCCCGTTCGGCACGGAGTCCATGTGCCCGCCGATCAGCACGGCGCGCTCGGAGCCGCCCCGGAGCGTGTACCAGTCGTTTCCGGCCGCGTCGCGCTCGACGTCGAGGGGGAGGTCGGCCAGCGACTCGGCGAGCCACCCGCGCCCCTTGGCCCAGGTCTCCGTCCACGCGACGCGCTGCTCGCCGTCCTCGTCGCCGGTCAGCGAGCGCAGCTCGCGGAGGCGGGTGACGACGCGCGCGGTGTCGAGTGGCATGGAGCGAGCTTAACGCGGGTGGCCCCGTCCGGCGTGTGCTGGAATGCCCCCCACGATGGCGACGGCGACGGTCGAGCAACGCGAGTGGAAGGTCGTCCCCGCCTTCTCGAAGCTCGCGACCTACGCGATCGTGATCTTCGCCCTCTGCGCGCTCTGGCAGGGCTACAAGTGGCTCTGGGAGACGACCGGCTGGACGTGGCCGTTCGTCGTCGACGACACGACCATGCCGAACATCTGGGACATCTTCGCGGCGTTCGGCGAGCCCGTCACGACCGGCGGGCCGGCGCTGATCCACCCGTTGCTCGACGCCGCGTGGTTCACGGCCAAGGAGGCGGTCGCGGGCTTTGTGCTCGGCGCGATCGTCGGTTTCGGGATCGCGGTCGTGCTCGTCCACTCGCGGCTGCTCGAGCGCGGCCTCTTGCCGTACATCGTCGCGTCGCAGACCGTGCCGATCCTCGCGATCGCGCCGATGGTCGTCATCGGCCTCGGCTCCAAGGGCGTCGAGGGCTGGAAGGCCGTGGCGATCCTCGCCGCCTACCTCACGTTCTTCCCGGTCGCGATCAACGCGCTGCGCGGCCTCCAGTCCGCCGACCCGCGCGCCTTCGACCTGATGGAGTCGTACGCGGCGAGCCGCTGGAGCGTGCTCTGGCGGCTGCGCGTCCCCGCCTCGCTGCCGTACCTGTTCACCGCGTTCAAGATCTCGGCGACGGCCGCGGTGATCGGCGCGATCATCGGCGAGACGCCCGCGTCGATCCAGGACGGCCTCGGTGGCGCAATCGTCAACTTCAACCAGTACTACTCGCTGCAGCCGACGTTCCTGTGGGCGACGAACATCGTCTGCGCCGTCCTCGGGCTCGTCCTCTTCGGCCTTGTCGCCCTGGCAGAGCGGCTCGTCCTGAAGCGGGCGCCGGAGAACCTCGCATGAGGGCCGCCGGCGAGAGCGTGGTGGAGATCCGGGGACTCACGAAGTCGTTCCGCACGGGCGTCACCGCGGTGCAGGACATCGACCTCGACATCGCGCCCGGCGAGTTCATCTCCCTGATCGGGCCTTCGGGGTGCGGCAAGTCCACGCTCCTGCGGATCATCGGCGACCTCGTGCAGCCGACATCGGGGACCCTGAGCGTGAACGGCAAGACGGCGCACCAGGCACGCACGGACCACGACTACGGGATCGTGTTCCAGGACGCCGTGCTCTACGACTGGCGCACGGTGCAGCGGAACGTCGCGCTGCCGCTCGAGCTGCTCGGCTGGGATCGCGCGAAGCGCAAGGAGCGTGTGCGAGAGATGCTCGAGCTCGTCGAGCTGACCGGCTTCGAGTCGAGCCGTCCCTGGCAGCTCTCCGGCGGCATGCAGCAGCGCGTCTCCATCGCACGAGCGCTCTCCTTCGACCCGGCGCTGCTCCTGATGGACGAGCCGTTCGGCGCACTCGACGAGATGACGCGGGAGCGGCTCAACATGGAGCTCCTGCGCATCTGGGAGAAGTCGGGCTCGACCGTCGTCTTCGTGACGCACTCGATCCCGGAGGCCGTGTTCCTCTCGACGCGTGTCGTCGTGATGTCCGCGCGGCCGGGCCGGATCGCCGCGACGATCGACGTCGACCTGCCCCAGCCGCGGAGCGGCGAGACGCGCGAGGACGCCCGGTTCTTCGAGCTCGTGACGGCGGTGCGCGAGGCGCTCGCAGCCGGGCACGGCGACGACGCGGGTGGCCGTTCCGCGGCGGTGGAGGAGCTCTTCTGAGCTCGACCGTCGTCGAGCCGATTCCGTCCGGCTTCACGCGGGAGATCGGCACGCGGTTGCGCGACTGGGTCCCGGCGATCGCGGTCTTCCTCGTCGGGATCGGCCTCTGGCAGGGCCTGACGACGCTGTTCGACGTCCAGACCGTCCTGCTGCCGAAGCCGTCCGAGATCGCCCAGGCGTTCTGGGACGACAAGGGCACGCTCTGGGACTACGGCCTCTACACCTTCAAGGAGGCGCTCGGCGGGTTCGCGCTCGGCTCGGGCCTCGGCATCCTCTTC
>DASUZN010000193.1:0-10714 GCA_036376855.1 Gaiella sp.
AGGCAGGACGTTCCACGCCTGCGCCGCGTGGTCAGCGGGCGGCTTGGCGGCGAAGGCGCCGGTGGCCGCCGCTGCGCCCACGACGGCTACGACGAGGAGAGCTCGGGTGAGGCGGCGGTTCAACGTGACCTTTCGACGCGCGGCGGAAACGGTGGCCGGGAAGCGTACGTGCGACGCCGTACATTTGTCGCTCCATGGACGTGCTCGTTCCCTTCGCGGCGGCGTTGCTGTCGCTGCGGCTCGCCGGCCTCGTGGTGGGCCGCTACTGGGCGCGCCGGGCACCCGAGCTCCTCGCGTGGGCCGCGTCGCTCGCGTGCTTCGCCGCTGGCTCCGCCGCGCTCGCGTGGGGCGCCGCGGCGGGCTGGGACGATCGCTCCTTCCGCGTCTACTACCTGTTCGGCGGGCTGCTGACCGCCGCGCTGCTCGGCGCCGGGTCGCTCCTGCGGATCGGGCGCCGTTGGGCGGCTCCCCTCGTGGTGTTCTACGCCGGCCTTGCGGTCGGAGTCGCGCTCGGGGTGCCGATCGAGCCGGCGGTCACGGGCAGCTCGATCCCTGACGCGTCGGCGCATCTCGGGTTCTTCCCTGCGCGAGCGCTCGCGCTCGCCGGGAACATCGCCGGCACGGTCGCGGCCGTCGGGATCGCACTTGCCGGCATCCGGCGACGGCCGGTGGGCAACGGCCTGATCGTCGCTGGGGTCGCGGTCGCCGCGGCGGGCAGCGCGCTTGCAGGCCTCGGACAGGGCGGCGGGTCGCTCTTCACCGCCGTCGCGGCGGCACTCCTCTACGGCGGCTTCGTCAGCCGGCGCTGACGGCTGGATCGCTCTAGTCGCGCATCTCCGGGACGCGCCGCGTGCGGTCGATCCGGCGGCGCCGCTCGCGGAGCCAGATCCATCCGAAGAACGCCACGAGCCCGAGCAGTATCGCTCCCTCCACGGCGAACGACAGCGGGCTCGTGTGATGGGCGATCAGCCCCGCGACAGCACCCACAGGCCACCGACCGTGTAGAGCACCATGAGCGCGAGTAGCGCGTACTGGGAGCGGAGCGCGTCGCGCCGGGCCGGGAAGATCGTGATCGCACGGTCGTGCGCGACGGCGAGGCCGGCCACGTGCCCCGCGACGAGCGCGCCGACCTGGACGTACCAGGTCGTGTTGGGCGAGATCACGGTGAGGTCGGGCGTCACGTGCGCCGTGCCGAAGAGATTCCAGCCGCGGCCGAGCGGGTCGGAGAGCAACGGGATCGCGAATTGCCCCTGCAACACGAACAGCGTGAAGTAGTGGGCGAGCATGTACACGAACGCGATCGGCACGAGTGAGTGGGCGAAGTCGCCGGTCAGCGAGCGTGGCGCGTTCACCGTCCACCGCGCCGCGGCGCACGCGGCCTGGTAGGCGAGGGCGACGAGGAGGACTCCCGTGAGCAGCCCGCCGAGGTTGAGGAGCGTCACGAGAAGCTCGCCGAGAGTCGGGTTGTCGACGACGTACGGGCCTTCGACGCGCGCCACGAGGTCCTGCCATGTCGTCGTCCGGCTGTATCCGTCGAACAGGACTGACCCGAGCATCACGGCGACGAACGCGACCGATCCCGGAACGCGCTCGGCGCCGGCGAGGCCGGTGAACGGCCAGCGCACGCGGATCCGGCCATCCTCGACATAGAACGGCGCGATCAGCGAGAGGTACCGGTACATGACGGCGAAGCCCTCGCCGCTCGCCTCCCACGTGGTACGGCCGAAGGCGGCCATCCCGAAGAGCGCGACGTAGCTGTACAGCGCAACCGCGAACGCGAGCGCTCTGGGGCTCGCAGGGTCGGAGTAGGCGAGCTCCATGGCGACGAAGGCAAGAAGCGCCACGACTGCCGGCCAGCGTCCGAGCCGTGCCGGGTACTCCGCCAGCGGCCGCGCCTCGCTCCCCCCGAGCTCGCGCACCCAGACGAACGCGTCCGCGATCGCGCGCCACGGCGAGAGCCCCCGCCAGACGTATCCGAAGACGACGGTCAACGCGGGCAGGCCTAGCCAGAAGATCACGTAGATCCACGTCGGCGCGAGATTCCGGAACGGATCGGTGTCCCCGAAGACCGCCGAGAGCCAGACGAGGACGAAGAGCGCGACGGAGACGACCTGCGCGACGATGCGGCCCGGCCCGAGAACGACGCGCGAGAGCACCGACGGAAGCGCCCGCCCGCGTTGGCGTGCGGCGAGCAGCGGGCTCCGCCAGAGCACGCCGAGCAGGACGAACGAGACGACCAGGACGATCGCGGCTCCCCAGTAGAAGAGCCACGTCGGCACGGGGAGGTCCTGGACCCCCCCGATGCCGTGCGCGACGATGCCCGGAGAGATCAGGGTTGCACCTCGACCACGGCGAGCAGGGCATCCGGATGGTGGAGCTCGAGCTCGAACCGGCCGGGGAGGTTCGCGGTGAACGGAATCCGCACTGGCGTCCCCGGTGTCACGGGCTTCTCGATGTCGTAGCCGTGCAAGTGCACCTCTTCGCCCGCGTCGGAGCGGATCACGAGCACGACCTGCTCGCCCTTCTGCACGGTGGGTCGCTGGATGCCCCCGCGCGGACGTCCGTCGGCAACGACGATCGTGATCGTCGTCGGCTTCGGGGCGGCCGGGGCCGTCGAGGTGGTGTCGGTGGTCGTGATCTGCGTCGTCGTCGCCGAGCCGGTATCGGTCGTCGCCTCGGTCGTCTGCGACGAGCCGTCGCCGCCGCAGCCTGTGAGCGCGAGCACGCTCGCGGTCACGGCGCAGGGGATGAACAAGCGTCTCATGGATCTCCTCGGTCGGCCGCGCGGGGTCGCGCGGCATGGGCTCAGGACGCGAGGAGCGCCGGCGGGCCGCGCCCTGTCGGCAGCGGAACGTCGACAGGACGAGGTATCGGCGTGGGACGAGCCGAGGCCGGCAGCAAGGGCCCGCCGAACGTCGCCGGTCGTCGCGTGCGCGCGCGAGCGAGCGTCCCCGCGACTCGGCGGGCGACGAGCAGGCTGAAGAGGACGACGGGGATCTGCAGCAGCAGGCCGACCACGAACGTTGGCGAGGTGAGGAGCCACGGCACGTGCCCGGTGTGCACGAGTCGCTCGAGGTGCTCCTGGCAGGCGAACCCGAGCGGTCCGAGCGGGACGAACCACCAGAGGGAGCGTCTGCTCAGGCTCCGCTCCTGTAGCGCCAGGCCGACGAGGCCTAGCGACGCGAGCACGAGGACAACCTGCGGTGCGTGCTCGAGGTAGTCGTGCGACGGCCCGGAGCTCATCCCGGTCAGCCGGTACGCAACCGCGTGCGCGGCGAGGATCCCCGCCGTGGCGAGGGGCGTCGTCAGGGCCCAGACGAGCGCACGGCGTCCCACGTCCTCCGGATCATGCCAGCGTGCCCCGGTCGGGCAGTTCACCCTATTTGTGGCAGGTGTTACGTTTGTTCGATACGAAGCTCGAGCGCGCTACTCCTTGCTGCAATCGTCCTCGTCGCGTCGGCCGGAACGGCCGGGACGTCGGGATGGGCGGACAACCCGCGACGGGTCGTCGTGGTCCTCGATCCGGGCGGCTGCCCAGATGCCCGCACGCTCCGGCTCTGCGAGGGGTTCGAGCGCGCATCACGGCAGACGGGTGTCGCGGGCCGCATCCTCACGCCGACGTTTCGTGAAGACCTCGCCGACGTGCTCGGCCTGCTCGCGCGTCAGGACTTCGGGGCGATCATCCTGTTCAGCCTCGCCTACAGCCCCGCGTTGCAGACGATCGCCAAACGGTACCCCGGCACGAACTTCGTCGTGATGGACGGCTCTCGTACCGACGTTCGGGGGCGGCCGCGGAACGTCCAGGGCATCGTGTTCCGAACCAGCGAGGCCGCCTTCCTTGCCGGCTGGCTCGCGGCGAAGCTCGAGCAGCGGCGTCCCGGCCGTGATGTCGTCGGCGTCGTCGGTGGGTGGAACGTCCCGGTCGTCCGAGACTTCGTGATCGGCTTTCGCGCGGGCGCGCGTCGGGCCGCGCCCGGCGTGGAGGTCCTGGTCGACTACTCCGGGGACTTCGTCGACGCGTCGAAGTGCGCCGCGATAGCGCGACGTCAGGTCGCCCGTGGGGCCGGGACGCTCTTCAACGTCGCGGGCGAGTGCGGCCTCGGGACGATGCAGGTCGCCGCCGACTCGGGCGTCTGGGCGGTCGGGGTGGACAGTGACCAGTCGTTCCTCGGCCCCCACGTGCTCACGAGCGTGCTCAAGCGATTCGACACCGGCTTTGGCGCCGTGCTGGGTCAGGTGAGAGCCGGCCGGGTCGTGGACGGGCGGGACACGGTGCTCGGGCTCCGGGAGGGCGCGGTCGGCCTCGGCCGGATCAGCCCGAGAGTGCCCCGCTCCCTCGACGCACGCCTCGACGGCGTCCGGCGCGAGATCCTCGCGGGGAGGATCCGCGTGCCGAGTGCCTACCCGCGAGCGCGCAGATGAGGCACCCACACGAGGCCGCCCGCGACGACGACGTCCAGGGCCGGGCCGCCGATGGGGATCCTCGCCTCGACGTCGCCCGTCGCCGGGTCAAGCCGCACGAGCTCCGGCTTGCTGAACGAGGTCACCCAGACCGCGTCCAGGCCGAAGGCGACGCCCGCGACGTCCCCGATCAGCCTTGACCCCAAGATCGGGACGCCGGTGACGGGGTCGACCTTCCAGACCTGTCCGGTCACGCCGCCGACCTGTCCGGTCGCGCCGCCGACCCAGAGCGCGCCGCCCCCGAGGGCGACGGCGTACACCGAGCTGCCGGCGTAGAACTCCGTCGTCTCCCGCCCCGAGCTCGCCTCGATCCGCTTCGCCCGACTCGCGATCGTCGTCGCCCAGACCGCGCCTCCACCCACCGCGACCTGAAGCGCGGACGACCCCAGGTCGACCGTCTCGACGACCCGCCCCGACGAGGGACTGACTCGAGCGAGCCCGTCCGCGGCGCCGACCCAGACGCGACCGTCCCCCACTCCGACCGCCGCGGCCGTCGGCACCACCGGGTCGTCCGGGTCACCGAGCGGGATCCTGTCTGCCACCGCGCCCAGCCCCGGATCGACGCGGACGACCTCGCCGAACGCTCCGGTCGCGGCCCAGACGCCGCCGAGACCGAACGCGAGGTCGACGATCGGGGCGCCGACCCCGATCGTTCGGACGGCCGCCATACGGTGCACGTCGACCTCCGTGATCGTGCCGTCGCGCGCGTCGCCCACCCAGACGGCGCCGTCGCCCGCAGCGACCGTCACCGGCCGCGAGCCGACGGGAATCGAGGCGACGATCCGGTTGCTGGTCGGGTCGACGACGACGAGCGCCGGCGGCACGACCGCAACCGGCGCCGGCGACTCGTCGCGGACGAGGAGGTAGCCGGCTGTGACGCCCGCGACGGCGACCGCGAGCAGCGCGCTGCCGCCGATGACCGTGACGAGGCGACCTCGCCACCGCCGTACCGGCGGCTCCGCGGGCGGCGGCGGCCGCCCAGGACGTCGGGCCGCCTCGAGTGCGGGATCCTGCGCGAGGATCGCCCGCTCCAGGCGCTGCAGCTCGATGCTCGGATCGAGGCCTAGCTCGTCCGCGAGCAGCCGGCGCCCGTCGCGATACGCCTCCAGCGCCTCTGCCTGCCGGCCGGAGCGGTAGAGCGCGAGCATCAGCTGGCGGCGCACCCGCTCGCGCAAAGGATGCTCGGCGACGCACGTCTCGAGCTCGGCGACCACCGCCCCGTGACGGCCGAGCAGCAACATCGCCTCGAAGCGACCCTCGATCGTCTCGAGCCGGAGCTCGTCGAGACGATGGATCTCCGTCTGGGCGAACTCGGCGAACGCGAACTCGCCGAGCGCGGGGCCGCGCCAGAGGCCGAGCGCCTCCTCGAAGATCCCAAGGGCCGTCCCCGGATCGTCCTCGAGGCGACGCCAGCCTTCTGCAGCGAGCCGCTCGAAGCGGGCAGCATCGACGACGCCGTCGTCGATCCGTAGAACGTACCCCGGCGGCTGGGTGCGAAGCACGCCGTTCTCGCCCGCGGGGTCGAGGAGCCGACGGAGGTGCGAGACGTACCCCTGGACGGCCTTCGCCGACGTGCTGGGGGGATTCTCCCCCCACAGCGCGTCGACGAGCACGTCGACGGAGACGACCTCGCCGCGGTGCAGCGCAAGCACGGCGAGGAGCGCCCGCTCGCGGCCGGTCGGGAGCCTGACCTCCTTCCCGGAGGCGTCGCGTACCTCGAACGGCCCGAGGATCTTGAGCTCCACGAAACCTCCGCGCGGCGAGCGTAACACCCCCGGTCGACCGCTCCCTTACCGGATCCCTACCGGCCCTGACCGCGTCCTGGGAACGCCCCAGGACGCTCCCCTTCGTTCGCTTCGTCACAAGGGCGTGGGAGCAACGAAGGAGGACAGAGATGAAGCTCGAGCGGTACGGGATCACCGTCGCTGCCGTCGCCTCGCTCGCGACGGCAATCGGCGCCGGGGCGGCGGTCAGCGGCAGCACGCCTCCCTGGCTCGAGGCGCTGAACGCGCGGGGCGAGGGGCTCAACCGACAGTACGGCCTGGGCGACTACGCGCACAGTCGCACCCTCGGCGCTCCGGGTCCGAGCTGGCTCGAGGTGCTCCGTGCGCGGAGCGACGCGATGAACCGGTACTACAGGCTCGGCGAGTATGCGCGCAAGGGCGCGACAACCAAGCAGGTCCCCGACTGGCTCGTCGCACTCGACGCACGGAGCGACGCGCTCAACCGCCAGTACGGGCTCGGCCGGTACGCGGCGAAGCCGTAACGCCGGTTTGGGGGGAAGCGGGAGAGCCGCCCGTTGGGGCGGCGCTCCCGCGTTCAGCGGACGAGCACCGGCACGCGCTGGACGGTGGTGTTCTCATAGCCGCCGAGGTTCCAGGTCGGCTCGAGCGGCTGGGTTTCCCCCGTCGCGTCCGTGGCACGACAGCAGAGGGTGAACGAGCCCGCCGTCGAGGGCTCCCATGCGAACGACCACCCGGCCCAGGCCCACCGGTGGTCGGGGTCGGGCTCGAGAACGGCGTCGGCCCAGGTTGCGCCCCCGTCGCTGCTCACCTCGACGCGTGCGATGGGCGCGCGGCCGGACCAGGCCCGGCCCTGAAGCTCGACCCGTCCCCGGTCGACGATCCGCTCACGCGTCATGAAGTCGGGAATCCCCGGAGGCACCATCAGCGAGCGCGTCCGCATCCGGGTGACAGGCGTCCCCTCCTCGTCCTCGCTCTGCCGCATCCGGTAGCCGTTCACGACCTGGTACCCGTCGAACGGCTCCTCCACGAGGGTGATCCGAGACAGCCACTTGACGTTCGTCATCCCGTACCAGCCGGGAACGACGAGCCGGAGCGGAAAGCCGTGCTGGGGTGGGAGCGGTACCCCGTTCAGCTCGTACGCGAGGAGACACCCAGCGTCCATGGCCTCTTCGAGCGGAAGGCTCCGCTCGTAGCATTGCTCGACCTCGCCCTCCACGCCCCGATCGAGACCGGTGAAGACGACCTCGACGGCCGAGCCCGCCCTCACAGCCTCCGCGAGCAGCGGCGCGAGCTCGACCCCCCGCCACAACCCCGTTCCGACCGCCTCGGTCAGCCACGGCTGGCTGATCGGCCGCGGCTCGAGGAGCGCCCTGCCGTTCCCGGCGCACTCCATCGTCGCCGCGAGCTCGATCGCGGGGCGCGCGCGAAGCTCGGCGAGCGTGAGCAAGAGCGGTTGCTCGACGGCGCCGCCGAGCTCGAGCCGCCAGGACGTGGGGTCGACGAGCGGGACGTCGTAGTGGATCAGCAGGTAGTGGAGCCCGACCGGCGTGATCGGCCAGCGAAGCGCCTCGAGTGGCATCGCGTGGTTCCGCGCCGCAAGGCGTAGCTCCTCGACGCTGATCCCGGTCTCCGGAGCGACGGACACACCGCCGACCGTAGCGCTCCCGTCGACCGCTTGTCTATGCGGAGAGCTTCGCCCGGACGAGTTCGCTGACCGCGCGAGCGTCCGCCTGGCCCTTCGTCTCCTTCATGACCTGCCCGACGAAGAAGCCGAGCAGGCCTTCCTTGCCGCCGCGGTACTGCTCGACCTGGGCCGAGTTCGCGGCGAGGATCGCATCGACGATCGGCTCGAGCGCAGCCGTATCCGAGACGGCCTCCTGCGCGAGGAACGGCTCCGCGCTGAAGCCCGGCTCGGCCACCCGGGCGATCGCCTCGTCGAAGGCCTTCCGCGGGATCCGCTCCCGAGCCTCCACCAGCTTCGCCAGCTCCGAAGGGTCGACGGCCTCCGGTTCGATTCCGGCGCCGACCAGCTGGTTGGCGATCACGTTGCTCGCCGCAACCCCGTCGGCGCCGGCGGCCACGGTCTCGCCCCAGAGCGAGTCCAGCCCACCCGTGACGAGGACGAGCGCCCGCTCGTGATCGAGCGTCTCCCCCACCCGCCGGATCCGGGCGGCGGGCAGCTCGGGCAGCTCGGCGCGGAGGCGCTCGACGAGATCCGCCGGCGGCTCGACCGGGACGAGGTCGGGCTCCGGGAAGTAGCGGTAGTCGTCCGCCTCCTCCTTCGCGCGGCGCGGCGTCAGCGTCCCGGTCGCGACGTCGAAGTCATAGGTGTGCTGCTCGACCTCACCGCCCGATTCCCAGACCTCGACCTGCCGCGCGATCTCCGCATCGATGCCGCGCGCGATGTGGCTGAAGGAGTTCATGTTCTTGATCTCGCAGCGCGTGCGCAGCTCGTCCGAGCCCTCGGGCCGGACGGACACGTTGGCGTCGACCCGAAGCGTTCCCTTCTCCATCTCCGCGTCCGAGATGCCGAGCTCGACGATCGTCTGCCGGAGGAGCTGCAGGAACCGCTTCGCCTCCTCCGCGGAGTGGATGTCCGGCGCGGTGACGATCTCGACGAGCGGCGTGCCGCCGCGGTTGTAGTCGACCAACGTGTAGTCCGCGCCGCCGATGCGCCCCGTCCGCCCGCCCACGTGGACGTTCTTTGCCGCGTCCTCCTCGAGATGCGCGCGCACGATTCCTACTTCATGTTCAACATTTGGCAGAGGAACTATCATCTTGCCATTTATGCAAGACGGAAGATCGTACTGGGAAATCTGATAGCCTTTGGGGAGATCGGGGTAGAAGTAGTTCTTCCGCGCGAAGACGGCGCGCGGCGCGATCTCGCAGCCGAGCGCGAGCCCGAGCTTCACCACCCACTCGATCGCGACGCGGTTCGGCACCGGCAGCGCGCCCGGGAAGCCGAGGCAGACGGGGCACGTCTGCGTGTTCTCGGCGGCGCCGAAACCGACCGGGCAGCGGCAGAACATCTTCGTCCGCGTCTTCAGCTGGACGTGGATCTCCAGCCCGATCACCGGTTCCCAGGTCATGTCCGCAGCCTCGCGGGGACGAGGTCGAGTCCGAGCGCGCGTTCGAGCGCGTGGCCCGCGCGGAAGAGCGGGTTCTCGCTGAACTGCGGCCCGACCAGCTGCAATCCGACGGGGAGGTCGTCCGAGAAGCCGCACGGGACATTGAGCCCGGGCAGCCCTGCCAGGCAGGACGGGATCGTGAGCAGGTCGCATGCGTACATCGCGAGCGGGTCGGCCGCGCGGTCCCCGATCGGGAACGCGACGGTCGGCGAGGTCGGCGTGGCGAGCACGTCGTAGCGCTCGAACGCGGATGCGTGCTCGCGCACGATGAGCGTCCGCACGCGCTGCGCCTGCCCGTAGTACGCGTCGTAGTAGCCGGCCGAGAGCGCATACGTCCCGAGCATGATCCGCCGCTTCGGCTCGTCGCCGAAGCCCGCGTCGCGCGTCCGCTCGACCATCTCGCGGTACGTCTCGCCTTCGAGGCGCGACCCGTAGCGCACGCCGTCGTAGCGGGCGAGGTTCGACGACGCCTCCGCGGGCGCGATCAGGTAGTAGCACGGGAGCCCGTAGTCGAAGGAGAGCGGGAGATCGCATTCGCCGACCTCCGCGCCGAGCTCCTCTGCCAGCGCGAGCGTCGCCTCGAAGGCCGCACGGACTCCCGGCTCGATCGCCTCGAGCGCGACGGCCTGCCGCGGGACGCCGATCCGCATGCCGTCGAGCCGCTCGTCCGAGGGAAGCGCGACCGGCTCGGGCAGCTCGACCGTGGTGGAGTCCGCCGTGTCGCGTCCGGCGATGATGCGGTAGAGCAGCGCCACGTCCCGGACCGTCTTCGCGACCGGACCGACCTGGTCGAGGCTCGACGCGAACGCGACGACGCCGTACCGCGACACCGTGCCGTAGGTCGGCCGGAGGCCGACGTTGCCGCAGAGCGCCGACGGCTGCTTGATCGATCCGCCCGTATCCGACCCGAGGCCCCAGGGCGCGAGCCCGGCGGAGACGGCGGCCGCGGTGCCACCGCCCGACCCACCCGGGACGAGCTCCGGGTTCCAGGGGTTGCGGGAGGGGCCGTAGGCGGAGTTCTCCGTCGACGACCCCATCGCGAACTCGTCGGTGTTCGTCTTCCCGAGCAGCGTCAGCCCGGCCCCCTTGCAGCGCGCGGCGACCGTCGCGTCGAAGACCGGGACGTACCCGGCGAGGATCCGCGACCCTGCCGTCGTCTCGATACCTGCGGTCGAGATGACGTCCTTGAGCGCGATCGGGATGCCGGCGCCGTCCGCGTCCTCGACGGTGCGCAGGTAGCAGTGCAGCTCTTCGTCGTGCTCGCCGATCGCCTCGAGGTAGGCGGCGTGGAGCTCCGCGGCCGAGACCTCGGCGCGCTCGACGAGGTCGATCGCATCCTCGGCGGTGAGGGTCAGCGTGTCGACGGCGGGGCTCATGCCC